>NZ_JAYFEQ010000441.1:0-17782 GCF_055795085.1 Phormidium sp. CCY1219
GTCCCCGGATGAGGTGAAAGTCTCAAGTCCGGTTTTGAAGACGAGTAGTTCTGGTGACGGAATTGCTTAGTTTAACAAATCTGTAGGATTTCTAAATTTATTATTAAAGGAGGCTAGTAAAAATTACCTCCATCTCGAGCGCAGTTTTATCCATCTCGTTTCATAGACAGGTAGTGAATTCTATCTTTCAGAGATAAAAAACTCGGCCTGCACCGAAACTAGATTTTATAGATTCAACCCCGGCAATTAGTAAAGTTATGACTGACACCAGCATAGGGCCTCAAAAGCAACTTCTGTTAATTGATGACGACCCGAATCTAATCTTGCTTGTCAAGGATTATTTAGAATTTCGAGGGTATGGCGTCACCACTGCAGAAAATGGTC
This sequence comes from Phormidium sp. CCY1219, assembly GCF_055795085.1. Taxonomy (NCBI): domain Bacteria; kingdom Bacillati; phylum Cyanobacteriota; class Cyanophyceae; order Oscillatoriales; family Oscillatoriaceae; genus Phormidium; species Phormidium sp. CCY1219. Next base: position 385 of record NZ_JAYFEQ010000441.1, read on the forward strand.
GAGAAGCGCTAGGGATTCTGGAAAGCGAAATTCCAGACATGATTATTTGCGACGTAATGATGCCGGAAATGGACGGCTATGCTTTCGTGGAACAGGTTCGTCAAGACCCCCGCACGAATTGGATTCCCGTTTTATTTCTCTCGGCAAAAGGACAAAGCCAAGATCGGGTAAAAGGATTAAATACCGGGGCTGACGTGTATATGGTCAAGCCATTTGAACCGGAAGAATTGGTGTCCCAGGTGGAAGCATCTTTGAAACAGGCGGGAAGATTGCTAAAGCATAAAATCCAAGGGGGACAAAATGGGCCAAAAATCCAAGTACCGTTTGATGTGGAACTGACGCCCACCGAGCTGAAAGTGGTTCAGTTCGTCGCTCGGGGAATGGCAAACCGAGAAATTGCGGAAGCGATGAAAGTCTCCCAGCGGACGATTGAAAGCCATGTGTCTAATATGCTGGCGAAAACGGGTTTGCACAACCGTACCGAGTTAGCGCGCTGGGCGATCGAAACCAAGATGGCCTAAATCGGGGATTCAGGAGTGCGGGTTTTACCCGGGGGAGGGAAGACAAGGCTTCAGATGGAGTAGCTGTAGCCACCAGACTGGTGCTGGTGGGTGGCTTCATGCTGGAGCTGAGGGTCTTTTTTTTTGGGAAATTGCGGTTGGCGATCGCCTGAAATTAGGGTTCAGGGCAAAAGCGAGGGATCCGAGGAAAGGGCGAGTTCTCTGCCTTTGTATTCCCTTAGAAACCGCGATCGCCGGTGGGAAATCTCCCCGCCCATTACCCAGGCGTGGGTACCCATTGGCGATCGCCATCCTGTTTGCATCCGTGAATCCACAATTCTCATTTAGGGGTAAAGTTGATATGGGAGGATTCTGGGTCAGACCGAATCCCTCAAATTGTTAATTCGAGACGCTCTGCGTTCGCGCCGCCACTGGAGGTGATTGGGTCTACTGATTTGAGTCTGTATATTTTTATCGCCCAACAAAATTATTCCAATGGCGCTTTTATAACCTGTAGTTAATTGTAAAGATGTTATTTTCTAAAATGACTGTCAATCAAAGCAACCCGGATATTGGAAGCAACCGAGGATGCCAGGGAAAATCGCAGGAGGGAGGCGATCGCCTCTTGGCGGGAACCTTAACCCAGGAAGGCTGACCCTCCGGTTAACAAAGGGGGCGATACCCCGTCTGGCTGCCAAACCCATGCCTTCTCGCCTCTTTTTCAGACCTTGCAGCCAAAACTTGCCAGAGCGGTTTAGGAACATAAACCGCCGGTCAGATTGTTTTTTTCAGTTTAATTATTTTCTACTAATATTAGGTCTAAGTTTCTATGGGTTGCTCAATGAACCGCCTGTCTATATTTGTAGACGGGAACAATATGTTCTATGCTCAACAAAAAAATGGTTGGTTTTTCGATCCCAGAAGAGTTTTGGAATATTTCGTGGATAAAGAGCAAAGGGGAATCATGCTCATCAATGCTTTTTGGTACACCGGCTTAAAAGATCCGCAAGACCAAAGAGGATTTAGAGATGCACTGATTAGCCTAGGTTATACCGTTCGCACCAAAATTCTCAAAGAATATTATGATGACACCTCCGGTCGGTACTCGCAAAAAGCCAACTTAGACATTGAAATTGTAGTCGATATGTTTAATACAGTAGATCAGTACGACCGGGTAGTGTTGTTTAGTGGAGATGGAGATTTTGAGCGAGCGATCGAACTTCTGCGTTCTAAAAATACACATATCACCGTAGTTTCCACCGAAGGAATGATTGCTAGAGAATTGCGAAACGCCACCGACCGATATATAGACTTAAATGATATTCGCAATCATATAGAAAAAATCGATTATTAGAAATGGAGAGACTTGCAAGTAGTGCTGAGAGTTCAGTAGTCAGAACACAGCCATCAGTGGCAAAATAAAAAACAGTCCCAGAGACTCGAGCAAAAAACCGAATTGAATTGAGGTAAAATCCATGACCGAGCTTCGCGATCGCATTATCATATTTGATACCACCTTGCGCGACGGAGAACAGTCTCCTGGAGCGTCTTTGAACGTAGACGAAAAGCTGACCATTGCGCGTCAGTTAGCCCGACTCAACGTAGATGTCATCGAAGCGGGGTTCCCCTACGCCAGTCCCGGCGATTTTGAAGCCGTGCAAAAAATTGCCCAAACCGTGGGCGAAGAATCAGGCCCGATAATTTGCGGACTTGCAAGGGCCAACCGCAAAGATATCGAAGCAGCGGCGAAGGCGCTCAAACCCGCCGCCAAAGGGCGAATTCACACCTTTATAGCCACCTCAGACATTCACTTAAAACACAAACTGAAGAAAACCAGACAAGAGGTGCTCGCCATTGCTGAAGAAATGGTGGCCTATGCCAAATCCTTCGTAGAGGATGTAGAATTTTCCCCAGAAGACGCCGGACGGTCCGACCCAGAATTTCTCTATCAGGTACTCGAAAGAGCGATCGCCGCTGGGGCGAGTACCATTAACATCCCCGATACGGTAGGATACACCACTCCGAGCGAATTCGGAGCCTTGATCCGAGGCATCAAAGAAAACGTCCCCAATATCGATAAAGCGATTATCTCCGTTCACGGACATAACGACCTGGGGTTAGCAGTAGCCAACTTCCTCGAAGCGGTGAAGAATGGGGCGCGACAGCTAGAATGCACCATCAACGGGATTGGGGAACGCGCCGGCAATGCCGCCTTGGAAGAACTGGTGATGGCCCTGCACGTGCGGCGTCAGTATTTTAACTCATTTTTCGGACGTCCCGCCGAGTCAGAAGAACCCCTGACCCAGATTGACACCCGGCAAATTTACAAAACCTCCCGTTTGGTGTCCAACCTCACCGGGATGTTCGTGCAACCGAATAAAGCGATCGTGGGGACGAATGCATTTGCCCATGAATCGGGCATTCACCAAGATGGGGTTCTCAAGCACAAGCAGACCTATGAAATTATGGATGCCCAGTCGATTGGGTTGACCGACAATCAAATTATATTGGGCAAATTGTCCGGGCGTCATGCGTTTGCCAATCGCCTGAAAGAATTAGGGTTTGAACTGTCAGAAACCGAGTTAAATAATGCGTTTTTGACCTTTAAGGCGGTAGCGGATAAGAAGAAAGAGGTCACGGATTGGGATCTCGAATCGATCGTCAATGCCGAGATTCAGCAACCGCCGGAAATTTTCCGCTTAGAGTTGGTGCAGGTGTCTTGCGGCGATCGCGCCCGTCCCACCGCCACCGTCACCCTGCGGACGCCCACCGGCGAAGAACTCACCGATGCTGCGATCGGCACCGGTCCGGTGGATGCGGTGTATAAAGCGATTAACCGCGTCGTCAACGTGCCGAATCAGTTAATCGAGTTTTCGGTACAGTCTGTCACCGCCGGGATTGACGCCATTGGGGAAGTGACGATTCGCTTGCGCTACGGCGATCGCATTTTCTCCGGTCATGCAGCCAATACCGATATTATTGTCGCATCGGCTCATGCCTATATCAATGCCCTGAACCGCTTGTACGGCGCATTGCACAAGCAGAAGTCACAGAGTGAGACTCCCGCCACTCCCGTGGCGCAGTCCTAACTCATTGTGCCTGCCAATCGAGGGGGAGGGATAAAACCCTCCCTGACCAGGGGCGAAAGGGGCGCGATCGCGTCCCTTTTGTTTGTGAAAGGGCGATCGCTATTGCCAAGAACCGGATTCGCAGTTTAACAAGCGATCGAGGGTGGCGATCGCCCCTGCATCCCCGGCGGCGCGAAGTTTGGCTTCCATCCCAATATTGACCAATTCCATTTGCAGACGCATCAGATATGCCGCCTGCACCCGATCGCTAACTTCAGACTCCGGGAGGGTAGAGAGATTTTCAACCAGAGACGCTTGGCGATCGAAATTAAATTGCGATACAATAGAATTTACCACATATTCCTGTTCCGGACGGGCAGTGGATAAAAGGGTAGCGATCGCCCCCCCGAAAATGCGATCGCGATCTGCCTCAGTGGCGCGATTTTGCAACCACGCCTCCGAAGTAGAAATGGGCCAATCCATCGTTTGCTCGTCCACCTTAGCAAACCCATGCGCTTCCGCATAAGACACTCGCCCATCGCCATTATAATCGGCAGAAGGGACAGACTGACCCGTCCGCGTGACGCCGCTGAGTCCGGCAAAGAAACTGGAACTATAATCGCGATAATCCGCTTCGTCAATGAGGGGGGTACATCCCACCGAGGGACGAGACGCCACCGTAGCGAAAAAACCACAGCGCGTCTGCGGGGAAAGCGGTCGAGCGCGATCGCCCCCTTGGTAGATAAAATCCGCAAACGACCCCGAGTAACACTGTGCCATCATCAATACCACCGGGGTTTCTCGAGGCAGGCGATCGAGTTGGCGAGATAAGTCCGCCACCGTAAAGGATTCATGTCCCCAGAGAATTAACGACTGCGGCAATCCATGCCCGGTAAAGTAGAAGAATAACGGACGACGAGAGGCTGTCGAGGCCATTTCCCCAAACCAGCGATCGAGATTTTCCCCGGTTGCGCCGCCACGCAGATGGGGAATTTCCGGAGATTTAAAATGCTGTTGTCCGAGGCGATCGATATAGCGAATTGTAGCGCCTCCGTCATTGCCATTGGCGAAAAACACGATCGCCTCGGCGGGGTTATATCCGAAGGTTCGTAACGTGCGCTGAAAGTACAACAGGTTTTTTTCCAGGGCAATTTCGTTCGACTCGCGAGACCCCCCACCCCCCACCACCAGAAAATTAGGCGTGGGTCTGTTCTGACAAGTGGTAGAATCAGAGAGAAAGGACATTTGTGTACCCTGAGAAGGCACAACCCCTAGTTGCGACCCGCCCAAGCACAGGCAAAGCAAACCAGTGGCCAAGCGGTGAAGGAACGAATAGTTTTGCATAGACACAGATCTGACGGCGTGACCGTTTTATTTTATCCGAGACCCAGGCAAGTCGGTATCTGCTACGAGACAGAGGATTGTCCGCCGCGATAGATTTTGGGGCGGCGATATAGGGTCTCATGGGAACAATTCATCCAGGGCAATGGTAAATCCCGCCAGTACCAGTGGAGTGTTGACCACATTGCCGGATTGAAAAGCGATCGACGGCTATATTATATCCGGTGGAAAGCGATTGAGAGTTGCCGAGGAGAGGAGGAAAGGGGAAAAATCTCGTGCCTGCCCACCCTACAAACTCCAATAGCGAGGTAGAGCAGAGCGCCCCGTCTCAATGCCGCGCATCATATAGACTGGCGAGAAATTCACTCAGAGGGGTTTTGGCGAGAGAAAACTGAATGAGCAACAATTGCGACTTGAGTGCGATCGCGCAAGTTAAGCCGATGCAAAATATTGGTAACGTGATTTTTCACCATGCCCTCACAAATATAAAGCGAATTGGCGATTTTGCGATCGCTCGCACCTTGGGAAAGCCACTGCAAAACTTCCAATTCTCGGCGAGTGAGGTCAGACCATCCCGGGGGTAAAATGGATTCGCGCTGCGGTGGCGTTGCGACTTTTGCCATGACTTTTTTCACCAAACCCGGTCCGACTTGGGTATAGCCTTTGTCCACCGTGCGAATTGCACCCGTCAACTCTTCCGAGGGCATATCCTTCAGCAAATAGCCCATTACCCCAACCTGCAGCGCCTGTGCCACATATTCATCTTCATCAAAGCTCGTCAGCATCAACACCTTCACCTCGGGAAACTGCTCGCAGATCCACTCCATTGCGGTAACGCCATCCATCACCGGCATGTGAATATCCATCAGCACCACATTGGGTTGAAGAGATTCCACCAACGCCAGTGCCCGTTTGCCGTTTTCCGCAACGCCTTCCACCTGCAAATCCGGCTTTCGAGCAAAGCCACCAATCCTCGACGAATTCAATTTCGATCGTCCTGACAAGCGCTCAAACCAGCCGCCGAATCGATCGCCAACCTAATCTATTGTGGGCGAAAGACCTGCATAGGCGAAGACGGAAAACGAACCACAAGCCGATATTACGATGAAATACCCGATTGCGGGAGGTGAGCCACACACCCCGCCCCCTCCCTGGTGGAGTTAGATGGCACCCTGCATCTGCATTATTTGAAACGGCGATCGCAGATCGCGCCTCCCAGGTATTGATGCGATCGCCGTTTCCCAAGAGGACTGAAAGATTGCATCCATAAGCTAAACTGACCGATAACAAACGTCATGGATAAAATGGTGACTTTAGTCATGGATCGAGTCGTGACTTCCTCCTCATGCGGTTTCCCTAGTTTAATTTTTACAATAAACTACACAAACACCGATAAATGGGGAGGTTACGATGGAACGCAGACAATTTTGCATTTAGCTAAGTCGGCGAGAAGCCCAGACTTGTCGAGACTAGAGCGCAAATTAACTCCCTGCCACTTCACGGGTTCTGGATGTTAATCTAGCTCTTCTCGTCAATGTAGGCTCATCGGCGAGAACCGCGAGATTCCATCCGGATCGGGGAATAGGCGCTTTCACAGGGATAAAATGAAGTCGGCGGTGCATCGAAAGAATAATAGCAGTGCAATCGGATCCCTTGCAAGGGGCAAATCTAGACGCAAGTCCAGTTGAGATGCACGATCTGTGAGGGGATCGCTGCTATGCGGCGATCGCGGATCGTTTCCCATCCCCAACGGGGAAAGCTTCTCCTTAGAAGGGTCAGATGCCTGTCCAGTGTATGTTTTAAGCTTGCATGTCAAGAGGGAATTATGAGTAAAGTTTTGATTGTGGACGATAGTGCTACCGCACGGGAAATGCTTGGCTCAATTCTGAGAAAGCTCGGAATGAAGGTAATCGAAGCCCGTGATGGGGTAGAAGCCAAACAGCTTCTTCAGAGCGATCGCCCCGATTTAGTGGTTTTGGATATTATTATGCCCCGGATGAACGGCTACGACTTGTGCCGATGGCTGAAAAAAATGCCCGATGGAGAGAAGATTCCGATCCTGATGTGTTCGAGTAAAGGGGAGGAATTTGACCGCTACTGGGGGATCAAACAAGGGGCAGATGCATATATCACCAAACCCTTTCATCCCTCGGAACTGGTTCACACGGTGAAAAGCTTGCTGCGAAATCTCGCGTGATCCCCAGTGGAACCGTCAGTTTGGAGAGGCGCACAGAGATTTCCCCGTGGCGAAGCGATCGCGCAAGCATCTGGAATGAACCCTCAGGGCGATCGCTGGCCCGGAGGTTTCCGGAACGCCGAACCCTCGGGAGAATCCGTTATCGCGATCGCGCAGGGGTTCCGGAACCCACAGGCGATCGGATCCGGTTCTCGCGCGGGGCTAAAGTTCCCCCCGCCTACCTCCCCAGGCTCTCCCATCTCCGATAAAAAATTCACGGGATCGCGTTTAGCCGCGAGAAATCTGCCGGGAAACTCTCGATCAAAATTTTCCCACATCACCCGTGGCTTCGGCTTCTTTGACTTCCATCAAAATCACCGAATAGGAAATAAATTCATCAATCCCGGTTAAGGTAACGCCAGCTAAAAATAATAACATTCCCAAAATAAACACAATCAGCGGAAAGTCGCCGGTTAATGGAGTGGGCATTAAATAATCCAGTCCAATCGACAGAGAGGTAAACACAAATAAAACGGCGGCGATCGCATTGCAAAACACCGAATTTCGCACGAACTTCGCCCGTCGCAGGAGGAACTTAAGCTGATTTCTGATGTTCCCCAATCTAACATCTTCATCCGCTTCTAGGTGCCCGCGATGGGTTAGTTCTTTGCCGATTTTTCGCTTTTCATCCGTGAGCAAGCGAATTCGCGTTAACAGGGCAGAATGCCGCGCATTCAATCCCAGAAAAAACAACGAACTGGATGAAATCATCACCGCAGGTGCTAGGATAGCTTGAATGGATTGAGTTGCAGTTATGCTCATGGTTGCTGCATCGCACTGTCTAAAAGTCTGCACCAAATGTTATTCGAGAATTAGGTTCCGCCAGCAGCCAGGTTCTCCCCTTTTTCCTCGAACTTAGGCGATGAATTGAGGAAATTGTCCGGGCCATAGTGGCGGTTCCACCAGGGATTTACTTTTGAGTTAAATGTAAAATCAAATCCGCCAATTCGTCACTCGGGCCGAGAGGTTCGGCAAGCTGAAATTCGAGGGGCGGTTGTTGTTGGGAAAGCTGGCGAACCGACTCGCCGATCGCATCGGTGATGCCCCCGGTAAATAGAAAGTAAGGGACAATGCCAATTTGGCGATCGCCCGCCGCCCGTAATTGTTCCACCCGTTCCTCCAAACTCGGCGACCTGGACCAATATGCCGTCACCGCATCCAGGCGCTGCGCCATCTCCTCCACTGTGGTGTTTGCGCCTTCTCGACGCGACCCGTGGGATACTAAAATCCAGGGGCGATCGCGCGGATCTTTCGCCTGGAGTCCCTGGATCTGCGACGCCACTAACCGGGTTAAACCCAAGGTTTCCCTGCCTAAATGCGGGCGCACGTCGAGGATCCGGCTTTCTCCTAAAAGTTGCCGCGCGGTTTGCACTTCCTCGGGGATATCTTCCATCACGTGAACTCCCGGTAGCAGAAACAACGGCAAGATGCAAATCCGCTCACACCCCAGGGATGCGGCGCGATCGCTAAACTCTAGGATCTGCTGATGCAATGGCAGGGGATGCAGTTCTAATTGCGCCGTACCCACTAAAGGCGATGCAGAGTCTTCGCCCTTCCCTTCCCTGTCCCCGAGGGATCCGCCGGGAATCCGGTTCCAGTGGGAATGGCGTTGAGCGCTAAGCGCCGTAGGTTGACGCGCCACCGCCAGTCGATCCGCGAGTAAGCGAGCGAGTTTTTTCACCGCCACTTCCGGACGAGGATCGCGACTGCCGTGGGATACCAGTAAATAAGCGGTTGATAAGTGCAAGGTCATTAGGGTTGAATTTTACGCGATCGCCAATCCATCCAGATGGTAGCAATCGTAGTTATAGTTTACAGATTTTCCGCAGTTCCACGCGATTCAGCTTGAAAAAAAAGCGCCAGCGCCGTGCATCGGCTCGAAAAATTGACAATGGAGAATTGAGAATTGAGAAACCCATCGCATCTGACTTATTGTATCAAATTTGCCGAAATCGTTGTAAAGTTTTGCTGAACTTTGTATAAAACGCGCGCGCCGAGCTTGTTGGAGAAAGCAACAGATGCAGCCCGCCCTGGCAATGTATAATCGATCCTCCTGATATGCGGTGGTTCTGAATCGAGATTTTGGAACGTTGGGAGAAAATCTGTCGGAAGGGAGAAATTAAAGCCAGGGAAATTCTGCTGAGCGGTAGAGTAGCGATCGGGCGCATCCAGCAGTTGGGGGAGGGGTCTTCATAGGGTTTGCGAGAGAAGGCGTAGAGAGGGACAAGAAGGGAGTAAAATAAAAAGAGGGAATGTATGTGACTACATTCCCGATTCACGAAAAATTTAAACTTATATCATGATAACACGCCTAGAACGATTAATAGCGGCTAATCCCGATTGGGAAAGCGACTTTGACAAACTAGAAACAGCGTCCAGTCTAGTTGCTCTTGTTTGACTGGCATGGCGCGTCGGGTTAGAATTTGCAAGGCTTTTGGTAGAAGCGGAGTTGGGGCGTCGGGCTAAATTACCCACCGAATGGCCTGATTGTCCACATTGTGGGACTCGTTTAAATAGTAAGGGTTTTCAGGAACGCTCACTGCTAACCCTTGTAGGAATTGTCAAGTGGTCAAGAAGAGTCGGGCGTTGCCCGAAAAAATGTTCTGGGAGCCAGAGAGTACCTCTTGATGAAGAATTATCAATCAAACCCGACCAAAAAACATCGGATGAAGTCATTAGGCTAGGATGTTTATTGGCTATTTTTGTGCCGTTTAAAATCACCACTGAATTACTAGAAAACTTAACTCAAATCAAAGTTTGCAGTCAAACAATTGGAAACTGGGTAGCCGAAAAAGGAAGGCTGGCAGAAGACAAAATATCCAAGGATATAGAGGCATTTGAGCAAGGAAAAAACCCCTCACCCGCTCCCTTGTCATCAAAAGTGGAAAAAATGCCGTTAGTTATAGCTGCTGATGGAGTTATGGTGCCTTTTCGCCCCCATACAAAAAAACCATCTGGAGCCACACAATGGCGAGAAGTGAAAGTGGGCGTAATCGCCCGATTAGGAGCATATTTTACTCGCTCAGGTAAAACAGCAACCCGATTACATCAACGGCGTCTAGTCGCGGTACTCGGAAATATTAATGACCTTTGCCCCAGAGTCATGGTAGAAGCGATTAGGTCGGGACTCCAGAGTGCCTCTAAGGTCGTCTAACTTTCGGATGGAGGAGTAGGGTTCTGGAATTTATACGAGCGGTTTTTGGCTCCATTAGATGTAGTGGGAGTCTTAGATTTCTATCATGCGGCTGGACATTTGTGGAAAGCGGCTGCGGCCTATAAAGATGGCCGCACTCGGGCTGCAAAGGAATGCTTTAAATCTTGGCGGCATCAACTCAGACATGGGAAGTCATCTCAAGTCATTTCCGAGCTAAATACTCTCGCTAATTCTCACTCTTTAAAAGCGGGTCAACGGGATATTATTCGACGAGTACATGATTATTTTAAGGGTCACGAAAAGCACATTACTTATCACTCCTTTGAGGCTGACGGAATACCCCGAGGCTCGGGCATGGTCGAGAGTGCGTGTAAATGGTTGATACAACAGCGATTTAAGGGTGTAGGTATGCGGTGGAGTGCGGAGGGATTTAATCACCTGTTACATTTACGCCTTGCATGGGTCAATCGTCGCTTTGACGACTTGTTTTCGGACGCGAATTTGTTCTCACCTTCTGGTTCCTCCCCCAACTGTTAGATGCGCCCGATGATTTCTTCTAAGTAATGTTCTCGTTCCTCGTGATACTCAAACCGAGTCGTATTCTCCTCTCTATCCGTAACCCCAACTAAATCCCCATTCTCATCATACTCATACTCAATTCTTTCTCCCTTCGGGTCGATCGCTGTCACAATCCGACCCGACGCATTCCTCTCAAACGTCACCGACTTCCCAGTAGAACTGAAAATCCCTTCATCCGAATAAGTCAGCGTATTCCCATGAGTATCCGTCACCGTCAATAAATCGCCAGTCGTCCCATCAATCTCATACTCAATCCCCTCCTTCGTCGTTAGCGTATAACTCCCGCCAAAGAACGAATTCGCTGGATTGTAAGGCGACCCACTCGGATGATAGTATTGACCCGTCTCCTGATTGTAAAGCAACTGAGTTTTCTTCACACTCAACGTCACCTGTTCCCCATCATCCGTCTCAAACGCCGGGTTGTAAAAAATCATACTTTGTGGTAAAGGCGCTCCCATCCGCAACGCCTTGACAATCTCCGGATCTATCACCGGTTTGAACGTAAACCCAGTCCGCTTCCCACCGGGTAACGTCACATAAACCCGCGTACCTTCCTCAAATCCAACTGAAGGAATCCCCATCTGTTCGTACAGTTTATCCCGTCCCACAGATGTCCGCAAATCCGTATCCCGGAACTCCAAGCGCCATCCATATCCAAAATCATCGGATTGGGAAGCGTTGAGCGTATCGTAAGTCCGCGTCAAATTAATCGGAATCCCCGCAACTGGAACCTCCAAATCCGTAAACGATAAGCGGAAATTGCCCAATTTTAACTCCCCAGTAACATCGACCATTTGCTCGGTGGAAGCGCTATTCCCACTCTCATCCGTCGCCGTCAATCGCAGAATGTAAGTATCATTTTGCAGCAGGGTCGGGTCAAAGTCTCCCAATTTAGCGTTGGTTATCTGAGAATCTCCCGATGCAATTTCAACAAATTCTCCACCGGATGCAGGTGCAATAGATAGGACGTAATTCGTCAAGTTGTCATCCGTTACCGTGCCAATAATATCGGTAAAATCGGTGAGCGGTTCCTCTCCAAGGGTGGGAGACAGTTCTACAATGGGAGGATTTAGGTCATTGGGGTCGTAAACCCGAATGTCAATGCTACTTTCACCTAAATTTCCCGCCGCATCTACCGCAACTGCTTTAGCGGTTAGCGTTCCCAATTCTGAAGGAGTGTAACTTGCTGTTCCATTGGCAGTTAAAGTAACGGGAACTTCATCTAAGAACAATTGGACGCCTTCCACACCAACATTATCGGTAGCGTTGGTAAAGAACGTGATGGGAGTGCCTAACGGGACTTCAAAATCGCCATCTACGATAAATACACCCGAAGGCAATACTTGTACCACTGGAGATATGGTATCGGAGGAAACTTCGAGTATGAGATTTCCGCATAGAGTAGGGGAATAAAGGGAGTCTAATGAAAGATCTGTTGACTCATATTTTTTGATACAAATGGTGTTAAAATTAAGGCATGAACTTGGATTGACGGAGGTTAACTATGGATGGGGAAGATCTGCTCAGACGCTACGATGCGGGAGAGAGAGATTTTCGAGCAATTATTTTGCAGCATACTGACTTAAGCAATGTCAAGCTAGATTCGGTCAATCTAAGCGGTGCTTGCTTTTACCATGTCAACCTTCAGAGTGCTAACTTAAAAAATGTTAACTTAAGCAGTACCGAATTGTCGGACTGTAATTTATCGGTTGTACAATTCTGGTTATGTAATCTGAAAGATGCTACGATCGAGCAGTGTGATTTGGAGAGTGCCAGATTTTTTGACTGCGATCTCAGAGGTATAAGAATTAGTCTTTCAAATGTAAGCCGTGCTGCTTTTATTAGAGTAAATTTTCAAGATGCTAAGTTGGGTGGTTCTGGCGAAGATCCTTGTGAATTCTGGGATGTTATTCGATCGGACGGAGTTTTTATATCCGGTTTTACTTACCATATAACTTGACCATACGCAACCTGAATAGTAAAGACATTAAGTTAAAATAAATATGCTGGATAAATCGTTAAAAATTCATAACAAAAACCCCTTATAGAAGTCAAGTCAAAAAATTACAAAATAAGAATTGCTGAACCAATATGCCCCCAAAATATAAAATGTAAAAATAGCGGTTCTCGTCTTCGTGAGGCCGCTATTTTTTTTAGAAAAACTTAGCTATTCAAAGTCTGCTGAATAGTTTCTGGTAGATTTGACAGGAAATCAAAATTAAAGTCATAATCGCGAACTCGGTTACGCTCATTCAGAATGTGGGTCAGTTCTGGAATAGTGACTCGCCAGGTATCTGGGTTTCTCCAATCCGTTGGATTAGTGATGTTCCCGCGATTGTTGTTCAAAAACTGGGAAAATACATTCAGTGGATTGGCAATCCCTTCTGAGGATACATTATTCCAATCTGGTTCCGCTCTATTGGGGGTTATATATGCGAAACCTTCTATGTTTGACGAAGTAATATCGGCTCCTGGCTGTTCTAAGGCGATGATACTTTTCCACGTCCATTTAGGAATGTGAATTTCTTGGCTGACTAAATTGTCAGGGTTTGTATTTCCCCTATTTACATTCAGGTTAAGTAATTCGGGTACATTTGTTCTTGGTTGAGAATTATCATTATTGCCAAAAGCTCCAGCAAAAATATAAAGCTCTTCCCCCTGAGCAGCCCGTGGAAACACCACTTTATCTTCTATATTGAACCAAGCAGAAGCATCTCTGGGATTGTCACTTCCCGACACAAAAAATCGATTATTATCCATTGATTGGGCAATCAAATTAGTTGTGAGGTAGGTTGATAACTGGTCTTTGGGGTGTCTTCGTTTATCGCGATCGGGAGCCAAATGTCCTCGATCCATTCCCAATCCTGTAAAAATATTTGCATCATAGCTGGACAGGCCACTCGCTAATAAATCAGGGTCGGCTATAAATTCAGGTCTTCTTAGTAATCCTGTTGGGAATTCTCCCGGTTCGGGTTGTGGTTGTGTCACCCATGTTTTGTCTACTTTCCACCCTACCCAATTTGCAAGTTTAGTATCGGCATTGTAAGACAGAGCGTATTGTGGCTTTTCTAGTAACAAATTGTTGACAGAAGTGCTACTTTCCAGATTCCATCTAGCCTCTGTAGGATTGGCAATTGCGAGGAAATCACTCTTAAAGAAAACGTTATCTATGTAAACGAAATCCCCACCCTGTAAAGAAAAACTTATTTTTGCAGGTTTCCCTCGAAACTCGGCTATTTCTGAATCAGAAAGATGTAACTTGAGTTGAAAAGTTTCAAAACCTTTGCGGCCAAATCCTATTTGATTTTCAATTTCTGAGTAAATTTCTTTAACGATCGGAATTTCTCGGCTATTAGTTTCGTCAATTAAAAAGTCTGCATCTCGATCGAGAGCGATGGTAACATTTTTGCTTTGACCCTCTATTGTTTCAAGTTTAACATTGAGTTCTCCACTCTCAACAGGAGCAAAAACATCAAATCGTAAATTTCCCCAATCCGGAACCATGAACCAATCATGAGTAGCTTGAGTTGGGTTGCCTCCTCCCAGTTGCAAAGCATAATTTGGAAGACCAGTAGAACCGGGAATACCTGCCACATCAATTAAAGCGCTTTGTTTCAAGGGGTTAGTAGGCGTATCAATGTACCAACTAGGAATATTTTGGCTGCTGTACTTATAAACAATTGCATCAAAATTTCCATTAAATAGAGTGGGAACGGCAAAATCCCCCCGCATTCCAGGTATAGGATTGTTTTCTTGTTCGACTGAAACTCGCTTAGTTTTTAAATATTCTCCCCAGCCGTCATTGGGATAGCTGAATTCTTGAATTTCGTCTTTGCTCAACTTACCTCCTTCATAATTATATGGACGTAATTGATTGCCCCCACCCAAAACTGAGTGGAACCAACCCGTACCAATCCCCTCCCAAGGAGCCATCTCTTCACCGTGGCTAAAGTTAGCATTAGTGTGGTCTGGGGTGTACCAGGGTCGTTCGGAGGAGGACAAATCCCCTAAGCGACGATAAATCGTTTGCCCATTTTCTGAAGGAATTTGACTCAGATTGAGGTCTGCCGTTCCCGCATACCACGCTGCTGCTGCTTGATGAGGACCACCTGTGTCTAGATTTTGGTCGAAGTTCGCCCAGGAACCCAAGTTCACATTCCAATCCGCTGTAGACAGTTCTTTGCCGTTGAGGGTATTATCCGTCCCTTTGTTCTGATAGTAGTTATCCGCATAAGTCACATTGTCCCACACTACCACTTCCGGATCGAGGACAGTGCTGAAAACGGGTTCTGGAAAAGTCGGGTCGTAATCATACGGATCGATTGTAGTCATTTGGAGGTCGCGATTAGAAGCGTTGGTTCCCCCAGCATGAGGAAAATACGTCCCCAACCGCTGAATAATTTCCGTATTCACCACTGCACCTTGACCCAATCCAATAAAATGTAATGGCGAGTTAAAAATATCTCCTTGGGTCCGGATAAGATTGCCATTAGCATCATAAAGACCAGACCCCTCTCCAACTTTACCACCATATTGTTGGTCGAGTTTCACTAAGGAAGCAAACAAAGAATCAGCCGCCGCTTCTGCAAAACCTGCGTTATAGAAACTGCTGGCATCGAGACCCTGCATCCAATCTGCTAACAATACCAGTGGTTGGCCTGGAATAGGTGTTGCGTTAGTCACCACCCAACTATTCCCGTTTAAGGTGACAGATTGCCATCCCCCAGTAGAGGGATTGTATTTCATCACCGAACCGCCTGCTTCTTGAATATTACTGGCAAGAGCATTAATTTGACTATTAATACTTTCTCCGGAATTGTCTGGTTCCACGCCGCGAGTCAATACAGTCACGCTGCTAAATCTGCCATCATTAAAAGATTCGGAAAGTGCTGTTTCAAATCTCCCTGTAACTGTCCTGCCAATTTCACCTTCCGTCGTCACTGCTTCTACAGCCCAATGATACTCCTGACCCGCCGTCAACATCCGGTCATCAGGCAGTGTAAACTGGTCTTTAGCACCCGCTTGAGAACCTCCATTCCAAGTCCACACCCCCTCTTTCCAAGTCGCCGTGAGGACGCGATTCGGATTATAATCATCCAAATTTCCCGGATACTGAATTTCGTTCCAGCGATCCCCCGGTAACAACCCCTCTCCCTTCGGAAACACGCTCACATAAAGCCTTACTTCCTTCACATCATCCGGGTCGATCGCCCCACAAACATCATCATCATCCTCATCCCCAAATTTCCACTCGAATGTAGGGGTCAAAGAATCAGCAACTCCACTGATTCCCGGACTAACCAATTGCAACGGTTTTGATGCCGATACTAAGGTCAAACCCATCGGCATTCCCCCAATCCCCAACGGAGCTTTTATCGTATCCTCCGGAACGCCAAAAGTAAAGTCAGATCGCCAATTGCCCCCAATAATCTCATAATCTGCCGCTACACTGATGTCCGGATTAATATCATCAATAGGCACAGAACCCAAATCATTTTCACTCGCCAACCGTTTCGCGTTCTCATTAAACCCAACACTGCCTATCCCTCGATTCAAACTATCCAGCCAAAAATTCCCTGGATTTTCTACAGTGGCAATCATTTCCTCCACATCAAAGACGAAAATGCCACCCCGATCGGTTGAATCAGACAATTCTAAACCCGGATAAGAAACATACAGGTATTTTTCATCACTAGAAAGCACCAAATCCGTCGTTTTGCCACCGGGAATCGGTCTCGTGGCTGCGACTAACTTCGGATTGGGACCAAACGGGTCTTTAATTATCCCAATATTACTTCCCGCTCGCGGCCCATCAATACTCTCTACCCCGGTTTGGGAGCTATTATTTTTAGCAGCCACAAATGCGTAAGAGCCATCCCGCAGAATGTCTACCGATGTAGCCCAGTTGATATCGAAGTAATCGAGAAAATTACCTAGTCGTAATGAGGCATAGCGGGGAGTACCCACAGTGAAGTCGAGCGGGTCATCATTGAGGATTTCCACCACTCCAAAACCCTCATTTTCTCGTCTAGAGTTAGTAAAAGCGATACCACCGTTGTTAGTAGCGAAAACACCATCTACCTGTGAGTAAGTAGAAATAAATCCAATTTTTTCGTGCCACAATCGAGGATTATTCTCTAGATTACTAGGCCGATCGCGCGGGTCGATATTAACAACGTGAATTTGCCCCTTAGTGTTAGAAAACGGCAAAGAATAATCGGGAGCCGCAACAAATAGCTTTCGGCCATCACTACTCATCGATATTTGGCGCAATCCCCATGATGCGGAGGGAAATGAAATAGTCTGAATTATTTGATGATAGGTCGCTGAATTGGGATTGATATCCAGTATGTAAAGCGCTCCAATTTTGCCATCAGCAATGTAGGCATAGTTATCCCCAGGGTCGAGGGCGATCGATTGAGGGGAAGCACCAGCGGGTAAGGCAATCGGATCTATTTCAGGAGTTTCTGAATTGGTATCGACCTGTTGCCAAGTCATCAAATCTACTAACCCCACGCGA
>NZ_JAYFEQ010000442.1:0-2957 GCF_055795085.1 Phormidium sp. CCY1219
GCCGCGTACAGGGGAAAGATGGTTATCAATATTGCTTCAATTGAAGCCCTGTTGGGCTGCTGTTTGTGTAAGGGGACAGATTCCTCCCCGTGCATGAATGACAGGGGTTTCCATCCGTCCCTTTACCAACCCTAATTTTCGATGATGAATCATCCACAAACTCCCGTTTACGTAATTGGTGCGGGACTCGCCGGTACCGAAGCTGCATGGCAAATCGCCCGGGCAGGGGTGCCGGTGGTGCTGCACGAAATGCGTCCGCAACAGATGACCCCGGCACATCATACGGAACATTTTGCCGAATTGGTGTGCAGTAACTCGTTTGGTGCGAAAGCCAGCGATCGGGCGGCGGGGTTATTGCACGAAGAACTGCGCCAACTCGATTCGATCGTCATCGGCAAAGCCGACGAACATGAAGTGCCTGCCGGCGGTGCCCTGGCGGTGGATCGCGGCGTGTTTAGTGCCGATTTAACCGCCACTTTGGCCAATCACCCGTTAATCGAACTGCGGCGCGAGGAAGTGAGGGAAATTCCCCGGGAAGGCATCGTGGTGCTGACCAGCGGTCCGCTCACCAGTGCAGCCCTCGCCGAGGATTTGCAGCGCTTTACCGGAATGGAGTATATGAGTTTCTTCGATGCTGCCAGTCCAATTGTGGTGGGCGAATCGATAAATCGCGAGATTGCCTTTCGCGCCTCCCGCTACGACAAAGGCGATGCGGATTATCTGAATTGTCCGATGAATCGGGAGGAATATTTGCAGTTTTGGCAGGAATTATGTAATGCCGAACAAGCAGAAGTGAAGGAGTTTGAGCGGGAATCGGCGAAGTTTTTTGAAGGCTGTTTGCCGATTGAGGAAATGGCCAAGCGCGGGGAAGATACCATGCGCTACGGACCGCTGAAACCCGTGGGTCTCACCGACGGGCGCACCGGCGATCGCTTCTATGCGGTGGTTCAATTGCGTCAGGAAGATAAAGCAGGCCAATTGTGGAATATGGTGGGCTTCCAAACTAACCTGCGCTGGGGGGAACAAAAGCGCGTGTTTCGCTCGATTCCCGGGTTGGAAAATGCCGAATTCGTCCGCATGGGCGTCATGCACCGCAATACGTTTATTAATTCCCCGCAGTTGCTCGAGGCGAGTTTACAGTTTAAGCAGCGCCCTACGGTGTTAGCGGCGGGACAACTGATCGGTACCGAAGGTTATACGGCGGCGGCTGCCGGTGGATGGTTGGCCGGCACCAATGCGGCCCGCTTGGCGTTGGGATTGGAAACGGTGCAGTTACCGGGAACGACGATGATGGGCGCGTTGTTCGAGTTTATTAGTTCTGCTTCGCCAAAGCACTATCAACCAATGCCGCCAAATTTTGGCATTGTGCCACAGTTGGAGCGGAAGGTGAAGAATAAGCGAGAGCGCTATGGGAAGTATCGCGATCGGTCTTTGGCCGATTTGCGTACCTGGTGCCGCGAGGTCCTCAAGCTCTCTGTGGCTGCTTGATTAAGATAACGTGAGAACGCGGCACTGCCGCGTTCTGACGGTAGGCGTTTAAACGTTAATAATTTTCTCTATGATAGGTGAGGGTGCCCTGGAAAGCAAGCGGTGGTTTAACCGGCGGTGGTTTAGCCTCACCGCCGAGTCGGATCGGCAATGGATGGCGATTTAGCCGATCGCATCCAAATCAATTCCCAACGTTGCCAGTTGTTCGGGAGAAAGCGATCGCAGTTTCTCCTCTAACTGCTGGCGCTTTTGCCGTTCCTGTTGCGCTTCTTCCTGACCGATAAGCAACAGATTCCCTTCCAAATCCCACCAGCGCAACCAGTGTTGGGTTTGGTTTTGATAGGTTCCTTCCCAAACTCCCAATTCCACTTGCATCGGCGGAATCGGATAATGGCCGCGATCGTTTGGCGTCATTGCCTGATAAAATCCATCTACGTGGTGATAAACCTCCAAGCTGTTATCTCGAATTGAAAAAATCCCATAATAAGGTGCCCGAATAATCTGCTCGTACACCCAAAACTTCCCGGGTTTGGTCACTTCTTCGCCACGGCGATATAATGGAGTTCTGTCTCGTTGTTCCCTACCATCTCCGGAGGCAAATTCTAACACAATAGTCGGTGCAATATGTTCGCGCCAAATCACATAAGAACGGCGATATTGCCCTTGTAATTTCGGCGGTACATTGCCTACGTAAAACCAGTCGGGGGCCTCTGCACCCTTTTCTGGGGGTTCGGTTTCGCGCCAATAAATCCCGCAATCCTGACCGATGCAATAATATCCGTCGGGATGGAGGCGTTGTAGGGTGGAAGTGAGAGAGTCGGTAAGCAGGAGGCTTTGAGGATATTCTTGAAAATTTTGCACAAACGTACCATCAGATTCGGGTAATTGGGTGCGATCTGGGAAAAAGGGCGGTAAATCGGTTTTGTTTGCGGTTTCTGTCATACTATTCTCTCATAAATTGGTGTTACTTTTGATTGTAACTCATACAGATTTAGGCACCGGAGAATTAGTAGTCAATAATGTCACCCCCTTGAAGTTCGCGCCATTCTGTGTCTCGTTCGTAATGCTCCACCATTGCCTCAGCTTGTGCTGCCAAAATGCGGCGACGTTCGGCTAAAGGCAATTGCATAAAAGTACGGCGATCGCTTAACGATAGCGTTTTTGACTCTTCGGTGACGGGGCGAGAATTCGATTCACCCTTTGGTAAAATCACAGAATATTCAACCATGTGAGAATTGGCAATCCGCTGGGAAGCATTAAGAATTTCTAGTCTCACCAAATTCCCATTTTTGTCATAATCTAGAATCCGCTCGGGTTGTTCGCGGTCTCTTTTTTCCACGGGAGTGTCTTGGAAATATATATTCAAAACATCGGTTTCGGGATTATAGCTAATTTTCATCAGAAATTAGGGTTGGTAAGGGGGAGAACGGAAACCCTCGTCATTTATGCGTAGGGAGGAGTTCTCCCCC
>NZ_JAYFEQ010000443.1:0-46622 GCF_055795085.1 Phormidium sp. CCY1219
CGTAAAAAGAATAAGTCCACGAAGGTGGACTTTGCCTGTGTAGCCGCGATTTCAATCGCCCGGTTTTATGGTCAATCGACCGGACATGATATGACGAGGCGATCGTAAAGCAATAAATAAATAGCCGCTTCCAGATTGGTACAATGTCGCGTGGGGATAAACACCCGCCGATGATAAATGTGACGAACGCTTTGCGGGACGCTTCCATCTTCCGGTCCAAACAGATAGATGGCATTTTCCGGATGTTCGAATACCAATAGGTTCTCACAAGCCGGTAACAATTCCACCGCCACGGGAACGGCGTTTTCGAAATAATCTAAGGGGCGGGCCTCCAGGATAATATCCACATCCGCAAAACCCTTCATCTCTTCGCGCGGGATCCGATTTTGCGCCCAGATGGACTTAGCGCAACGCTGGCCCGTTATCCAAACTTGGGACACTCCAAAACAGGAAGCGGCGCGAACCGCAGCGCCTACATTGAACGGATCCCGGGGATCGTACATGAGAATCGCCGGAAATTTTCCCGGACAAGCGGCTTTGAACGGCCATTTCGGTTGCGTTGAAGCAGATTGACTCACTTTAACCCCCTCGATCCTGGAAGCGTGGTGTATTCTAGTCTATCACACCCGTTCTGGCTTTCCCCAGACTCAATTATGACGCCGCCACAGAAGACTGGGGTCAGGTGGGTGCATGGCTCCACTATGGCGGGTTTTTGCCTGGGCCAATTCTTCGGAAAAAAAAGTTAAGGCAAGCGGTGCGCGCGGCGTCTTATGTGCTAAGATAAAGGTGAGGTCTTGCAGGCAAGGCCGCCAAATCGCAGGCCGAGGCAGCTCGGTAAAGCAATTTGTGCAATGTATGGAAAGGATGAGAATTCAGCCACTTGTACCCGCCTGTAACACCTGCACCGCCGTCAACGGTGACGGTTGGCCCACTTCTGATAAAAGCGGCGAAGAGATGACCTCATTCCCCGAAAATACTGCCTCCTCATACAGTCCCGCCACCAGATTCAACACTGTAATTTTCTGCTGCATCGGGTCAACAATCCAATATTCGGCAATTCCCCGCGCTTGGTATTGGGAGCGCTTGTAACGATAATCTCGCTGTGCATTTTTCTCGCCGGGACTAACCACTTCCACCACCAACTGTGGGGGAGGCATATCCAGGATGACAATCGAACGAGTTGCTCCATCTAACGCTTGCGCCAATTCCTCGCTGAGAACCAGAAAATCGGGGAGGCGCACGGTCGATCGCGTTCCACTCACCGCCACTTCTGTCGCCATACTTAAGCGATAAAAGGGAATTCCCAACTGGAGAAAATAGGCAAACAAAAACGATGCAATCCGGCGATTTATCTCGCTTTCAGTGGGCATCAATCGCAATCTCCCATCCTCTAGTTCGTAGCGATTTTCGGTGCCATCATCGTAGTCAAAAAACTCCTCGAAGGACATGAGTTGAGATGGCACCGCGTCGGGGGTATTCAGGGTATTTGTCATAGTTGCCAGTCCTCTGAGAACACCAGTAAAATAGGAGTGAATTGTGGTTTATCCCTGCAGGCGATCGCCTGCAGGGATAAACCCTGCGATTGGCGTGAGTTAGGAAGATTCAGTGGCAACAGCTTCCGGGCGATCGCTTAAATTTGCGGTAGAATCAGCACGCACGGCGCGAAACATACCGAAGCGACACAGGCCCACACCGAAAGCGAAGCGCATCAGCAGAAGTGTGGGCACTTCTCGCAAGGACTTCACGAAACCGGCGAGGCCGAATTTTATCAATCCTTTTGGTCGCACAACACCTTGCCAAATCGAATCCAACCAAGAGGGAAGGGTTTGTGCGGTCCAATCGGCGGTGATGACTTTCCCTTCAGTCAAACCGGTATCTTCCAGGAGTTCCGAGAAACCCTCAATACTGGCAAATGCGGGATGAGACCACTGATCCAGGAGTTGGCGCATTACCGGACGTTCCCAGAAATTGAGCGGTTTTTCGCGATCGTCGCGTTGGTTCCAGTCTGCCACGACCAGAATCCCGCCCGGTTTGACAACCCGGAGCAATTCTTTGGCAAAAACGGCTTTATCGGGCATGTGGGGGCCGGCCTCAATCGACCAGACTACATCAAAACTGGCATCGGGGAAAGACATAGCCATCGCATCATCCACGAGAAATTTCGCATCCAGGTCTGGGGGGGTCAACTCGGTGGCGCGTTGGACTTGTTGGGGACTGATGGTAATCCCGGTAACGGAGAATCCATACTCCCGTGCTAAAATGCGACTGCTACCGCCAATGCCGCAACCCACATCTAAAACCGTGGTTCCGGGGGGTAATTGGTCTAAACCGCCCCAGCGCACCATTTCGCGCACGAAATCCGCTTTGGCGGTGAGAAAGTCCTTGGGTTGCGGGGGTGAGCCATAATGACCGAGGTGGATATGTTCGCCCCAGTAATACTCCAAAATGCCGTCTTCGGTCCATTCGTCGTAAGAATTGGCCACCGTGTCAGCGGATTGATAGCGGCGGGCGGTGAGCAGATACAGGAGAATCGCGATCGCCACCAATCCCAACAAGAGTGCAAGAGCAAGAAAAAACAAATTCATCCAAATCTAGTCCGATAATTGTTGGTGGTGATAAATATTACAATTGTACAAGATATTGTAACGCAGTAGGGTTTTATCGGATTTTAATTTAGACGGACACATACAGTAGGAGAGAATCTCGTAACGATCCAAAAGTGGTGCCCCCCAACCGCCGATGAATTGGGGGGCTATTCGTACTCCCGCCGGAGATTGGGAGTCACGGGGGGAGCTTCGGGAGGTCACGATCGCAGAAAAAGGGTTTTAGGAGAGGTAGGGGTCGATCCACTCGTAAAGCTCCAAGGTTTCTGGGGCGCAGCTATGACAGCCACCACATTTTTTGCTCTCTCGCTTGCGAATTCGTCCTTTGCAGATGAGTCGATCGAGCATTCCGCGCAGAGCATCGGGAGCGATGTGAAAGTGTGCGGCGAGTTCGGCGAGGGTCGTAGCGCGGCGTCCGCGCAGATAGTGTTGCAACTCTTGCAAAATCATTGACATTTCCCTCCATTTACTGTTGCAACGCCTTTGCAGTTTTCCTGCGGGTTGAGTCGATCCGATGGCGGAGGCTAAATCGTTTCAGTCCCGCCAAGGTCGCGAACATCACCAGTGACAGGGAGACCAACCAGGCGATCGCGCTAACCGGACGTTCGTTGAGGTTCATAAACTGGTAGTAGAACACCGCCACCCAATAGGCGAGTCCCGTGGTCCAAGCTGCCACAAAAATCGTCCAGCCGAGATTGGTTTCGCGATACACTGCAGCCGTCGCCGAGACACAAGGGAAGTATAGGAGGACGAATAACAGGAAAG
Organism: Phormidium sp. CCY1219; assembly: GCF_055795085.1. NCBI lineage: Bacteria > Bacillati > Cyanobacteriota > Cyanophyceae > Oscillatoriales > Oscillatoriaceae > Phormidium > Phormidium sp. CCY1219. The sequence goes on from NZ_JAYFEQ010000443.1 coordinate 3,369, forward strand.
CGATCGCCGCCGACGGAGAGCCAAACCGCATCGCCATTTGTCCAAAGGTGGTGTAATGGACTTCTTGGGTTTGTGCGGCAGCTTGTGGGTCTGCCGTATCGTTCAAAATACTTACGCCAAGCGGGTCGAGTGCTTGATGGGTCAAATCGGCCAGGTTTGCCGGAATGCTGGCAAAAGCTTCGCCAATACCGCCCCAGAAATCGAATGGTTCCGGGGGTTCCTCGCTGAATCCGGCTTCCTGTTCGGCAAGTTCTGTATAGAGGGAATCCATCGTGCCCACCATCACCTCTTTGGCAAAAACGCCGGTAAACAAACCCACGGTTGCCGGCCAGTTTTCCTGTTGAATGCCCATTGGCGTGAAGACGGGAGTCACGGTGCGACTAAACGCACTTAAAATAGAGTCTTGACTGTCGTGCTTGCCAAAAGAGCCATCTACGCCGACGGAGTTAATCAATCCCAGAATCACGACCACGATAACAATCATTTTGCCGGCTCTGGTGATAAAGGCTTTCAGCCGCTCCCACGCGCGAATCAAGACCCCTTTAAGCGTGGGAATGTGATAGGGCGGTAACTCCATGACAAAGGGGGCTGCCTCTCCCCGAAACAGGGTATTTTTCATCACCAATCCGGTAAAGATGGCAGCGAGAATACCCAGAATATAGAGCACGAACACGATATTTTGGCCGTTGGTGGGAAAGAAGGCGGCACAGAAAAGGGCGTACACGGGCAGACGCGCCCCACAGGACATAAACGGATTCATCAGGATGGTCATTAGGCGATCGCGTCGATTTTCCAGAGTCCGGGTGGCCATAATGCCCGGAATATTGCAACCAAATCCCACCATCATCGGTACGAAGGATTTACCGGGTAATCCCATATAGCGCATTAACCGATCCATGACAAACGCTGCCCGCGCCATATAGCCGGAGTCTTCCAGAAGTGCCAAGAAGATAAACAACAAGCCAATTTGGGGGATAAAGGTTGCCGTGGTTTGAATTCCCCCGCCCACGCCATCAGCGAGCAAACCAATCAGCCAACCGGGAACCTGAAGAAGCTGCAACAGATGCGCCGTTCCTCCCACGACAATCGTGCCGACGCCGATATCGAAGAAATCGATAAATGCACCCCCGAGATTAATCGAGACCAAAAACATCAGGTACATGACAAACAGAAAGATGGGAATACCCAGCCAGCGATTCAGAACCGCGCGATCGATGCGATCGGAAACGGTTTGTTTGACTACATGGGTTCGCTGTATCACCCCGTCGATGATATTCTGAATCCAGCTATACCGACTGTCAGCAATCAGCAAATCGGTATCTTCTCCCAAGGTTTGGTGAATGCAATGACGATTTTTGGCAATGCATCGCAATAGATCCGCGCCTAATTCGGGAAGGTGGCGATCGTCATACTGCAATAAGTTGAGGGCAAACCAGCGAACGTTGGCCGACTTCACGGGTTGGACTTCCAGGGCCGGAATCAACTCGGCTAAGGCTGACTCGATAATCGGCGGATAGGCAACATAGCTTTGGGGAATGGTGGGTTGCGCCAGCATCCAGGCGATCGTATCGCATAAGTGAGTCATTCCCCATTCCGTGTGAGCGCAGATCGGCACCACTGGGCAGTCCAATCGTTCGGAGAGGGTTTCGAGATCGATGTGAATTTCTCGCTTCTGTGCCAGATCCATCATGTTGAAAGCGATGACGATCGGTACGCCCATTTCTAAAATCTGGGTCGTCAGGTAGAGATTGCGCTCCATGTTGGAGGCATCTATAATATTGACGATTAAATCCGCTTCCCCGGAAAGCAGATAGTCTCGTGCTACCAATTCGTCGAGTCCGGTGGTCGTGTTTCCGGCATCGATGGAATACACGCCGGGTAAATCGACTACGGTAATGCGGTGCGTGACGTTAATGTTTTTGCCTTGATAGCGATAGCTCCCTTCTTTCCGTTCGACGGTCACACCAGGCCAGTTCCCCACGTGCTGAGAAGCGCCGGTTAAGGCATTGAATACTGTGGTTTTTCCGCAGTTCGGGTTGCCAACCAATCCAATTGTTTTATGTTCCATCGTTTGATTTTTGATGTTGGTTCTACAATCGAGGCTTCGGCTTCAGCCAACGGTCACACCGGGCGAGTTGCCAACGTGCGGAGAAACCTCCCTTCGGGCATTGAATCATGTGGTTTTGCCATTCTTCGGGTTCCCGCGCAATCCAATCGGTGCGATCGCTTCTCATTTCACTTCCTCTACAGGTTCTATAATTAAGGCTTCGGCTTCAGCTTTGCGTAAACTCAGACGAAACCCCCGAACCTCAATCTCGATGGGATCGCCTAAGGGGGCATGACGCTTGACTACAAATTCTGTCCCCGGGGTGAGTCCCATTGCTAGCAATTTACGTTTGTAGTTGCCGACCCCTTCTGCGTAGGCGATCGCCTTTAACGTCGAACCAATCGCTGCGTCGCGCAGTTTGACCGTACCGTTTCCCGTGGTTTCTTTCATCGCTGTCAATTTCCTTTTTATCGTTTCTATGCTGGTCTCGATGGGAGAATCCGCTCGAGTCACTTGGATTTGTTGCGCCATTTTTGCCTCCAAGCCCAAACGGCGCTCCTGAAGTGCCACGATCGCCGAACCGCTTCCCCCGTTCCTCACTACTTGTAGTTCGACTCCCGGCATCAATCCCATCCCCATCAGCCTGGTGTTCGCCGAACCGCAGTTTAACGAAACAATCCGAACGCTTACGCCCACTTTTGCCGTTGCTAAGGAAAAGGTACCCTCTTCCCGATCCTCATTCTCGTTAATGCTAATTTTTTTAGCTAAGCTCCGGTCTTCATACTCGTAGCGCTCGTAAGTCCCCAAATCACCAAAGTACCCAAACCTTTGCATGGCAAGCTTTTTGCCGCCTGAAATCCAGTGGTCTCCCTGTTCGTACTGACGATCCATCCGATTTACTTCCTTTGCCTTAATGAAAATTACTATCAATTATTTTAGAGCCAAACGGAGACCTATGGCAATCGGTTTTGAAAAATTTTAGATTTTCTTTAGACTGCTCAACGGTGGATTATCCCCAGCCTGAATGAAGCCATCAGTATTTATGTATAGTTTCCAATTGGACTTGACTCCCTGTCAGAGACGCGATTTATCGCGTCTCTACAATAATAATTCGAGGGGGTGCGGAGCATCTCTAACGTTAGAGTAGAAAAAGGGGATTCCCCCGCTTGAGGGAATAACGACTTCGCTCTGAACCGTGAATTCTGCCCACCTACTGATGCTCGATTCCCAATCGGGTTGGGAACCAGCCTTGTTCGATGCAGATCTGTGTCCCCCCGATCGCACTCACCCCGCAGCAGGCGAAGCGGATAAAGCCGCCAAAACGCACCTCCGCAACTTCGTGAGGTGCGTTTTCGAGCGGATTGACCGGGCACAACCCCAGTGGAACTAGCGATCGTTTCCGAACATGTCGATCGCCTTGTGAATCATTGCCTTGGTTCGCCGAGCCAATGTGGTCAAAACCGGAGGAATGGGCTTCCCCTTGTCGATCGACACTCCGGGAGAGTTCTCAACTGGTGGGGTGGAGTGTGAAGTCAGGGTTTCCTGAGTTGCTCTTTTTTCAAAGGGATGGATGGCGGTGGGAATTCTTCCCATTCTGTGCAGATACGATCGTAACATACAGGTGGGGTCAGGGGTAGGTTTTTCAGGTAGAAGAAAGTGACATCATTGCCCGATTCCAGTAAAAACACTACTTCCGTATCGGGATTATAGCTATCCACGGCTTGTAGAATATGGGCATTCATAAAGTGATGCTGGAGAATCACGGTATCTGGGGCAGCCAGCCACGCATTCAGGAAAGGAGCCAGACGAGGGCGGGCCACAAAATAGGCGTGAAAGGTTTCACCGGTTATCCCAATGGTAGGATTATTCGTGCTACAGATGACCACACCGCGATGTCCGGTGAGATAGCCGGCCCAAGCATTGTATGCGATCGCCCCTAAATTGGTGGCAATAAACTCTTGTTGCCAGTTTAACTTATGCTTTGACATGGCTCATTCAGAATTCAACATTTAACATAAGCCGATCCACAATAAAGAATTAACGGCACATATCGGGAATGGCGACCCGCGATCGCCCTTCTCCAATTACATCTAGCTGAATGGTGTCAGCAGTTACTACTCTTGTAGAGACGCCGATTTATCGTGTCTCTACCTCGAAATTTTACTACCCCATTCAACTAGATGCGTTACCAGCCTTTTTGATAGGTGGCTTGTAGAGACGCCCATTTATGGCGTCTCTACAAGCCAGAAACATCCGAGAGTCGCGATTCAGTAGAGAAAGGGGGAGACAACCGGATTGTTGACCTGAGGACGTTACTGAATCGTCATGGTTGCAATGGCCCTCGATTCCTCACTTTAGCGACAGCGACGCCGGAGAGTCTCGATTCGCGATCGCGGTTATTTCGAGTTCGACTCCAGTTCTTGACGCAGCAATTGTGCGGCTTGAACCATGTGTTTCAGGGAGGGAACCACTTCTTCCCAGCGGCGAGTTTTCAGCCCACAATCGGGATTCACCCAGATTTGCGCCGTGGGGAGATTGGCGATGCCCGATTTCAACTGCTGCATCAACTGGTCGGTAGTGGGAACCACCGGGGAGTGAATGTCATACACCCCGTTACCAATTTGATGGGAATAGCCTGCTTCCGTGACCTCTTTCAGAGTACGGTTATTGCTGCGGCTGTTTTCAATAGAAATCACGTCCGCATCCAGATTTTCGATGTCACGGATAATGTCGCCAAACTCGGAGTAGCACATATGAGTGTGAATCTGGGTTTGGGGTTGCGCGATCGCCGTTGACAGCCGGAAAGCGTCCACAGCCCAAGTCAGATACTCGCTCCAGCGTTTGGTTTTCAGGGGCAATCCTTCGCGCAATGCCGGTTCGTCCACCTGAATAATCCGAGCGCCTGCTGCTTGTAAATCGGCCACTTCTTGGCGCAATGCCAGAGCGATCTGAAATGCCTGGTCGCGGCGGGAAATATCCGCCCGAGGAAAAGACCAGTTGATAGTCGTCACCGGTCCGGTGAGCATTCCCTTCACCGGCTTTTCGGTGAGAGCTTGCGCCACCTGGTATTCGCGCAGGGTCATCGGGTGGGGGCGAGACACATCTCCGTAGATGATGGGCGGACGCACGCAACGGCTACCGTAGCTCTGCACCCAGCCATGTACGGTGAAGGCAAAGCCCTCAAGCTGCTGACCGAAATATTCTACCATGTCGGTGCGCTCAAATTCCCCATGTACCAGCACATCTAGCCCAATGTCTAATTGAGTTTTGATGCATTCGGCAATGTGGGCATCGATCGCGGCTTGATATTCGGCTTCGGTCAACTCGCCGCGCTTATATTTCACCCGCAGTTGCCGCACCTCTTTGGTTTGCGGGAAAGAACCAATGGTGGTGGTGGGCAGGGGGGGCAACTTCACCTGTTGGGACACTCGCAAGGAATAGGACTGCGATCGCTCAAAATCCTTCGCGGTCAGCTTCTGCAGCTCCTCTTGCACCGCCGGATTCCCGGGATTAAAAGTGGCAAATGCCTGCCAGCACGACTCGAGGTCGGATTGTTGTGCCGCCGTGTCTTCTCCCGCCAGGAACTGACCCAGGAACACCACTTCCCCTAGCTTTTGTTCGGCAAAGCTGAGAACGTTTCGCAGGGGATCTGGCAGTTGAGTTTCCAGGGTGGCATCGTAGGGAACAAATTGCAGGGAGGCGGAAGGGTGCAAGCTGATATTAGAAGTGATGCCTTGAATCGCTTTTAAGGTAGAAAAAGTGGCCTCCGGTCGCACTTTCCAGATGTTGCGCCCATCGACCATTCCCACGCCCAAGCGTTTCTCGGCGGGAAACCCGTGAGTTTTCAGTAACTCCAGGTTGTTCCCCCGGGTGAAGTCGAGACTGATGGCGGACACTGGCAGTTGGATCGCCCAAGGATAGGTATCGCCTAAGTCGTCAAAGTAGGTGACGAGGTGAATGGGCAATCCCACCTTGGCAAAAGCCGCAATTGTTGACTCATACAGGGGTTGGAATTGGTCGGCATCGCCTAAAACCAGTGCGGGTTCGTGGATTTGGACTTCAACGACGCCTAAGTTTTTTAGGTCTTCGAGCAAGGTCACGTAGCGCGGGGTTAGTTGCTCTACCGCTTGTTCGAGACTGAGGTCTAATCGACTCAGGCGCAGCAGGGTCAGCGGTCCGATGACCACCGGGACGACCCGATCGCCCAGTACGGTTTGCGCGCGTTTGACGGTGGCGATAAAGTCGCTGAAGTCTGGGGGTTGCAGGGTTCCGTCGATTTCTGGGACGAGATAGTGATAGTTGGTATCGAACCATTTGGTCATCTCCAACGCCGGAATCCCATCTTTGCCCCGTGTCATCGCAAAGTAGCGCTCTATTCCGGATAAGTTGCGGAAGCGATCGGGAATGATGCCCAAACGCACGCTCCAATCGAGCATTAAATCGTAGAAACTCATGTCGCCGACAGCGATGCGATCGATGCCCGCCGCCAACTGGGTTTTCCAGTTGGCGGTTTCTACATCTCGCACGATTTGCCGCAAGGTGGCTTCATCGGATTTGCCACCCCAAAAGGCTTCCAGTGCCTTTTTCACTTCCCGTTTTTTACCCATCCGAGGATAGCCTAGGGTTTCGGTTTGTATCGTCATCGTGGTTGCCATGTCCTAATTTAAGGTTGCCAAAATCAACTGCGTGCGTGAGGTCGGGTTCGATGAGTTTGAAGCAGCACAAAGTTAGCCCATCGGCTGCCCGATGCAGCCCTATGGGGAGGTTAAATGGCCAATCTGCTGGCGGAATGGATGCCGATCGCGCGCTCGGTTGCCCATTCAAGGGCAACCCCACCGGAGGGCGCTTCGGTTCAGCCCTCTCCCGCTGGCGGGCGTTTTCAGCCGCGCGGATTGACCCGATCGGCTACATGACGTAGCCAGATGGGGATACTTCATTGCATCCGCAACCGCCAACCGAGATGGCGATCGCCCTTTCCATTCCCGACGAGTGCGCGTTAGTCCCGCGTTGTGCCGTGATTTCCCGCTCGCTCGGAGGAGCTTGCTATTCGATTGAGTCCTATATCTAAGGCGAGAGCGCCATCGCTCTCCAATCTCGCTCGGAAAAATACTGCATGAACCATCATCCGTACCTCGCAGATGAAAAATACGACTGTTCGCGATCGGCGGGCATCCTGACTAAGAGACTCCGAAGCGTCTCATCACAGTTGCGGGACAGCGCCGGATTCACACCGGACTTTCCCCGTTTCCTCCAACGGCTGACCCCCGTTGGAACCGATCTTGATTTGATAATTGATATCCTATCACAACTCTCGGCAATTTGAGTCAAACCGCGAAAAAAAATTTCCGGCGATAGCCCATTTCCCTGTCTCCTGAGTCGATCCGCCCAAAATCAAGCCATCCGGGCGTACTTTACCCCTGGGGTTGCGCCCCGGATTTCCTGAGCGCATAAAATGGGCGTGGGGGGCAAACGAAGGGGGAATAGAGCCAGAATTCACCCTTTGTGTAGATGTTCCTCAGACCGGAAACATGCTGAACTCGACAGTGTTGCCATTTGAGAGTAAAACCATGACCAAGACTGTGTTAATTATTGGGGGGCGGGGACGAATCGGCACCGAAGTTGCCCGCGATATTGCCGCTTATTGCCCGGATGCGGAGATTACGATTACCGGACGGGAGGAGAATCCAGATCGTCGTGTCAGCGACGAAATGGGTCAGCGCGTGGGGTATCGGGCGCTGGATCTGGCGGATGAGACGGGACTGCGCGAGGCGATCGCCGATCGCGATTTAGTGGTTCATACCGCCGGACCGTTTCATCACCGGGATGGGCGGGTGTTGCAAACCTGCATCGAACTCGGGGTCAACTATACCGACGTCAGCGACAATCGAGGGTTTACCAAACGGGTACTGGCGTTAAAAGAAGCGGCGCAAGCTGCAGGCGTCACCGCCATTGTCAACACCGGCATTTTTCCGGGGATTTCTAATAGTTTAGTCCGCCAAGGGGTCGAACAGCTAGACCGCGCCGACAAAATCCATTTAAGTTATGTTGTGGGCGGGTCTGGTGGTGCGGGAGTCACGGTGATGCGAACCACCTTTTTAGGGTTGCAACAGCCGTTTGAGGTTTGGAAAGACGGAAAATGGCAAGTGGTGAATCCCTACAGCGATCGCGAAACCGTGGAATTTCCGCCACCTTATGGTAAAATAGGCGTTTACTGGTTTGACATGCCAGAAGCCTTCACCTTGCCCGAATCCTTTCCGGTGCAAACCGCGATGACCAAATTCGGCACTGCCCCAGACTTTTACAACCATTTAACCTGGATGGTGGCTCACTTGTGGCCCTCAAGTTGGATTAAAAACCCCGCTGTGGTGGAATTTTTATCTCAAGTTAGCTATTTTATGACCTCAATTACCGATAATTTTAGCGGCACTGGGGTCGCCGTGCGCGCTGCAGTCAGTGGGATGAAAGAGGGTAAGCCCGCTACCTTTTGTTCCAGTACGCTACATGAAAGTGCGGCAGTGGCAACCGGCATCGGCACTGGCAGTATTGCCGAAATGATGCTCGATCGCAAGCTCGATCGCCCGGGGGTGTGGCCGGTGGAACAAGCTTTGCCCACGGATTTATTCAAACAAATCATGGCCAGTCGGAACATGAAGCTTTATCGAGAGTTCAGCATTGACACTTAACATGGGAGAGCACGGCTCTGTGAGTATATCACTCTCGGGGGAGGCGTGACCAGCAGGTGCAACGAGTTAGAGGAGTTAGGAAACCGGGGCAGGGGCGATCGCGCATTTCTGTGGATTTCGCTATAAAATAGATGAACCATTAAATCGGTGGAAAGCTGATGTCCATCACACAAGTGAGTTCTAAAATCGACGCCGTGAAACTGTATGCGGCGGGAGCCACAGTGACGCGAATTGCCCCCTTGCCCCACCTGGAGGGACAGGCGCAGCGCGTCGAGATTGCGGGACTGCCCCTCGCCCTGGACGACGCCAGCATCCGGGTGCGGGTTGCGGGAGAAAGCGGCGAGGTGGCTGTGGCCACAGATGTACGCATCGCGTTAACCGTACCTCCCCGGGAGGAAACTGCGCCGTTTGAGCAAGAGGACGAGATTGCCGCAGCGCGCTATGATGTGCTGCGCCTAGAAGATTTAAGCGGATTAATCGACAAAGAAATCCAGGCATTTTATCAATTAGACGTGCCCGATCGCCCCCTGGTGGAATTGGGACAAGCGCCGCCACCCTCTCCCCTGGCGGCGCGGTTGAGTTTAGCCACCTTTACCGACTTCCAGGTGCGCGCGCGCTTGGGGGAAAAGCGAGAAGTGGCGGCACAACTGGCACAGGCGAAAGAACGATTGCGCGAATTGCAGGCAAAACAACACGCCGCCTCTAACGCGCGCAAAGCCAAACCCCACGAACTTCGCAAAAGCGCGATCGTCACCGTGAGTGCCCAGGGAGAACAAAGGTCTTTACCGGGGCAATCGTTAATTCTGGAATATTTCGTCCCCGGGGCGCGATGGACTCCCAGTTATGTCTGTCGGTTGGATAGTGCCAGCAATCGGGCGCAGATTGGGGTGCGGGCATTTATTTGTCAGCGATCGGGGGAAGACTGGAAGGGCGTGCGATTGGAACTGTCTACGGCGCAACCAATAAGTTGGTGCGAGTTACCCCAATTAAATGTATTGAAAATTGGCCGATCGCAACCCCCACTGGCAACAAGGGCCTGGCGCAAACCCCCGGCGGGCGCAGAGACCTTATTTGAAGATTACGATCGCCAAAAACCCCCGGCGCAAGCCGGACGATCGCTTCCCTCATTACCCACATTACCCCAACTGCATCCCCCCGCGCCCCTGGAAACATCCACCCAGGAGGATGAGGTGGAACTTGAACTGGGGGACATAGAGTTGGAAGCGCTGGTGGAGGAGATGGAGTTTGAAGATTTAGAAGACTTTGAAGAACTATTCGAATCAGAGCAAGAAGAGCAAATAGACCGATCGCTTGCAATGGCACCTGTAGTGCCGACAGCAGGAAGACCACCCGCCTCCCATAAAAAACTGGCGGGACGAGGGATGAAAAGTCAACCCGCCGCCCCCGCCAAGGCCCTGCGCGATCGCGAAACCCGCGACACGGTAGAATTAGCCTATGGGTTGATGCGCCTGGGAGACCCCAGCGATCGCCAAACCCGAGGAAAATTGGCGATCGCCCCGCAAAAAGACATTTATCTAGAACAGCTTCAAGCAGCAAACATTACCCTGGATTTTAACGTTTCTGCCGTGGTGGAAAGCGCCATTTCCCAAGCGAAACGCTGCTTGAATCTTCGCTTACCCCCCGGTGGGGTGAACCTGCGAACGGCTGCCGGTTCATTCGATTATGCCTATGCAGCACAAGGAAGAATTGACGTGCCCGCAGATGGACAATTTCACTCCGTCGCTTTAAGCGAGAACAGCACCGACATCGACTTGCAATATGTGGTGGTTCCGCGCGAAGATACCAATGTATTTCGCATCGCCCAACTTCGCAATCCCTTAGATGCCCCTTTACTCGCCGGACCGACGGATGTTTATGTGAATGGGGAGTATATTTTATCCACCACGATCGCCACCGTAGCGCCGCGCGGACAGATGGAATTGGGATTAGGCGTGGAACAGGGAATTAAAGTGGCGCGCAACACCGTTTATCGGGAAATGCGATCGGGCGAAACCTTGGTGGCGTTTAATGAATTGCGCCATAAAATCGCCATTGAAATCGCGAATAATTTGCCCCGAGAGGCTAAAATAGAAGCGCGAGAACGGGTCCCGATTCCCGACGAAAATGCCAAAGTAGACCTGCAAATCGACCGGGTGTCTCCCCCGTGGGAACCCTATTCCCAGCAAGAACGCAACCAACCGATTAAAGGCGGATATTGCTGGCAAGTGGCAGTTCCGCCCCGGGAGAAAATGACCCTAGAAGCGAATTACACGATTAAGACTTTTGTAGATAGTGAATTAATCGGGGGAAACCGCCGAGAATAATGCCAGTTTCTAAATACGCAAGGGTGCAAACCTTTACGATCGCATTTATTGGGGGGGGAGGCGGAGCCTCGGGAGGGACGTTCCCAGGCAGGAGCCTGGGAACGAGTTACGCCTGGGAACGAGTTACTAATCGGGGGAAACCGCCGAGAATGAAGCCAGTTTATAGAGAGTTTCCCGGTTTTCTCTGACGCCGCAGCCACAGAATCGGCGGCGTTTTTTGGACCGATCCGAAGAATCAATGCAGCAGGTTATCTGGCTAAAATTATCGGCGATTGCGAGGGTATATTGACTCAAAATTCCAGTAAATTACTGGAATTAATCAAAGCTAAAAGATTGGCGATATAGGTAAAAATACGGTAGACAAAAAATGAACTGTAGGAGGAAGAAATGAAATGAATAGAGGGAACGGAAAAGAGGCGCTGGAAGTAAAGAAAAGTTAAAAAAGTGGAGCATGGTAGTGGTTAAGTGAAAAAATGTGGTAGCCTAGGAATAGGCCGAAAAAGGGCTGGGGATGTAGGAGAGGCTACTAGAAGCAGATGCAAGAGGTGATTTTTGCGTCGCAGCCGAATGGATGGCCAAAACAATACCGATTAGGGGTCGCTCGAAAAGTGGCGACAAGAAGGGGATGCTTACTATTTTTTCCACAAAAAATTAATTTAGCGAGCTGATATGCACAGGCCACAACTCATGGCAAAAAAAGGCCAAAAAAAACGCACCCAAATGAGCGATCGCGCTCATTTTTTTAACCGGTCACTAGACATGCTTTGCATTGTCGGATTTGACGGTTATTTCAAAGACCTAAACCCCCGGTGGGAAAACACCCTCGGCGACAACCCAGAAAAACTGCGATCGATGAAGCTTATCGAAGCAGTTCATCCCGAGGATCGGGACGCCACCCGGGGGGAACTAGAAAAACTGGCCACCGAGGCGCAACCGAGAACCTTTGAAAATCGCTATCGTTGCCAAGATAGCACTTACAAACGGCTGCAATGGAGAGCGACGCCCGATGCAAACCGGCAGTTAATTTACGCCGTGGTGCGCCCAGTGGAAGAAAAAAGCGAGGAGGAGAAAACGCGAGAAGGGTTAGAGCGCCTATTGTCCACCAGTCCCCTAGTGATTTATAGCTGTAAACCCGAGGGAGATTTTGGGGCTACCTTTATTAGCGAGAACGTCAAAACCCTGATGGGGTACGAACCGGAGGATTTTATCAGCGACCCCACCTTTTGGAGTTCGCGGATTCATCCCGAGGACAAAGCGCGCATTTTTGCCGGCTTGAGCGTCTTATTTGAAAAAGGACATCACGCCCACGAATATCGGTTTCGCCTCAAAGATGGAAGCTATTGCTGGATGCACGATAAACTCCGATTAATTCGCGACGCCGAAGGTAAACCCATAGAGATGGTGGGATGCTGGCAAGATATCAGCGATCGCTTCCAAATGGAAGACGCCCTGAAACGGGCCAACCAAGAACTGGAAACCCGCATGGAAGAACGGACCGCCCAACTGCACCGTACCATTGCAGAATGCGAACGCGAAATCGCCACCCGGTCCGCAGCGGAAAGCGCCCTGCACAAAGAACGGGAATTTTTAAACGTTTTACTCGACAATCTCACCGACGGGATTATCGCCTGCGACCCCGACGGAAAATTAACCCGCGCCAACCGCGCCACCCAAGAGTATTGCGGGTTGCCCGAAAAGAGCATTCCCCTGTATGAGTGGCCCGAATATTACGAGATCTACGAAGCCGATGGTAAAACGCCGATGCCGGTGGAGCGAATTCCCCTAGCGCGGGCATTGCAGGGAGAAACCAGCAAAAACGTAGAAATGGTGATGGTTCCGAAACAAGGGAAACCCCGCACTCTGCTCGTCAGCGGGCAAGCGATCGCCGATGCGGAGGGAACCCAACTCGGGGCCGTCGTTACCCTGCGTGACATCAGCGATCGCAAAGCAGCAGAAGCCGCCAAACGGGAAAGCGAATCCCGCCTCAACAGCATTTTAAACGGCTTAAAAGACGTGGTGTGGTCCGTGGATCCCCACACCTTCGAGATGCTGTATTTAAACCCCGCCGCCGAGAACCTCTACGAATCTTCCCGCCAAGAATTGTTTGACCATCCCACATTTTGGATCGACCGAGTGCATCCCGCCGATCGCGACAGCGCCCTGGCCCACAGCCAAGAAGCGATCGCCACGGGCAACAGCGAAAGCGAATATCGCATCATTCGCCGCAACGGCGAAGTGCGCCACCTCTATTCCCGCTGCTGGCTCACTTACGACGAAACCGGCCATCCCCTGCGCCTAGATGGCACCCTCACCGACATCACCGATCTGTTCCAAGCGCAAAAAAACCAAGCCCGACTCACCGCTATCATCGACGCTACCCCGGACTTTGTAGGAATTTGCGACGCCAGCGGTAAGGTTTTCTACGTCAACCCCGCCGGGTTGAAGATGACTGGCTTTCCAGAAGATATAGATGTCACCACTGTGCATATTTCCGATTTCTATAGCGCCTCGATGGAGGAATTTTTCGCCACGGTTGCTTTACCGACGGCTGCAACGGAAGGAGTCTGGAGTGGCGAAAGCCGATTAGCACACCGCGACGGGAGAGAAATTCCTGGCTCTCACGTGATTATGAGTCACAAGTCGAAAACCGGGGAAGTGGAATGTTTTTCTACTGTCTTCCGCGACATTACCGAGCAAAAAGCCATTGAAGATGCCCTGCGTCGCAGCGCCACCCAACTCGCCGAAGCGCAAAAAGTCGCCCATCTGGGGTCCTGGGAATTGGATGTCGCCACTCAAACCGGCAGTTGGTCTGAGGAAACGTTCCGCATTTTTGGATGGGAACCGAGGGAAACTCCGCCGAGTCTGGCAGAATCGGTACAGCGGGTGTATCCGGAGGAGCGAGAGAAAGTTGCCACGGCGATCGAAGAGGCGATCGCTACCGGCAAAGCCTTTGAAATCGACCACCGCATCCTGCGCCCCGACGGTTCCATCGCCGAGGTTTCCGCCAAAGGACAGGCGACGATGGGTCCGGAGGGACAACCGATAAAGATATTTGGTACCGTGCAGGATATCAGCGATCGCAAGCGCGCCGAAGCTGCCTTGCGCCGCAGCGAAGAACTGTATCGCGCCCTAGCTCGCAATTTCCCCAATGGCGCGATCGTCCTCTTCGATACCGACTTGCGCTATACTTTAGCCGACGGCACCGAATTATCCAAACTGGGTCTGTCCAAGGAACTCATGGAAGGCAAAACCCTGACAGAACTTTTCCCCCCCGAGTTGTGCGAAAACATAGAACCCACCTATCGCGCCGCCCTAGGGGGGGAAACTACGGTATTTGAAGTGCCCTATCAAGACAACATCTATTTAGTTCATATCCTGCCGGTCAGAAATACTGACGGTGAAATCTTTGCCGGCATGTCCGTGTCGCAAAACATTACCGAACTCAAGCAGATAGAAGCCGCCCTGCGAGAGTCGGAAGCGCAATTCCGCCAATTAGCAGAACGGGAAGCTCTAATCAACCGTCTGGCGCGGGATATCCGCAACTCCTTGGAGGTGGATACTATCTTGGAAACCGTGGTGCAAGAGATTCACAATCTGTTGGCCCTTGACCGCTGCTTGTTTGCTTGGTATCGCATCGGCGCATCGGATCGGCAATGGAATGTGGTGCAAGAAGCCAAATTGCCCGAGTTACCCAGTGCGATCGGTTCTCACCCGGTCGAGGAACATCCCCTGTTGGACTCTTTCCTCGAGCGCGAACTCCTCTGTGAGGAGAATGTGGCGGCTGTCACCGATCCGGTAGAGCGAGAAGTCTATCAATCCTGGGGGTATGTGGCGTTCGTCTCCTTACCGATCCGGATGTCTTCTGGCGATATTGGCATCCTCAACTGTGGCCATCATACCACAGCCCGCCCCTGGAGCGACTCGGAATTGGAATTGCTCAAATCCGTGCGCGACCAATTGGCGATCGCCCTCTACCAAGCGGAACTCTATAGCCAAGCGCAAGACAACGCCACCCAAGCGCAACGGCGTACCGAACAACTGCAGCAGACCTTACAAGAACTGAAACAAACCCAAGCGCAACTGATCCAAACCGAAAAAATGTCCGGTCTCGGTCAGATGGTGGCGGGGGTGGCTCACGAAATTAACAATCCGGTGAATTTTATTTACGGCAATCTCACTTACTTGGGAGAGTATGCCACAGATTTACTGACGATTATTCAACTTTATCAGGAACATTGCCCCGACCCAGATCCGGAATTGTCAGAGGCGATCGAAGAGATGGAACTGGATTTTCTCGTGGAAGACTTGCCGAAAATCATCTCCTCAATTAAACTGGGCACCGAACGCATCCGCCAAATCGTCCTCTCTCTGCGAAATTTCTCTCGCCTCGACGAAGCGGATATGAAAGAGGTGGATCTCCATCAAGGAATCGACAATACTTTGTTGATTTTGCAAAACCGCCTCAAGTCCAAACCCGATCGCCCCGGAATTCAAGTGGTGAAAGAATACGGCTCATTGCCCCTTATCCAATGTTATGCAGGGCAAATGAATCAGGTGTTTATGAATATCCTCAACAACGCGATCGATGCGTTAGAATCATCGGTCACTGGTCATTTGTCATCGGTCACTGGTCATTTGTCATCGGTAACAAATTCAAACGACCAAGGACAATTGACCAAGACCTACGGACAATTGACAAACGACAAAAGACAAAAGACAAATGACCAACCACAATTGACCAATGACCAAGGACAATTGACCAAGACCTACGGACAATTGACCAAGACCTACGGACAAAAAACCATCCACATTCGCACCCAGAAGCTCGGCGATCGCGTCTCTATTCAGATTTCCGATAATGGGCCGGGAATGACGGAAAGCGTCAAATCGCGTTTGTTCGACCCCTTTTTCACCACCAAACCCGTAGGGAAAGGCACCGGTTTGGGACTCTCGATCGGCTATCAAATCGTGGTAGACAAACATGGTGGCACCTTACAATGCGACTCTACAGTCGGTCAAGGTACCCTCTTTACCATCGAAATTCCCATCTCGCAGTCGTAGTAGTCGGGTGGGCATTGCCCACCTCTTCCCTCCCTTGACAAAACAAATTTTTTATGGGATAATAAAAAGCTAATTAATTGCTAAATAGTCCCGAAAGCTTTTTACCCTTGCTGCAAAGGAATTTCGATGGTAAATTCCGTCCCTTGAGTGGTTTGGGAAACGCAAGTGAGCTGACCCTGATGTTTTTCGATAATTTGATAGCTAATGGACAGTCCCAATCCCGTCCCTTTTCCCACGGGTTTCGTGGTATAAAAAGGGTCAAATATTTTCGCGATCGCTTCTGGTTTCATCCCGACCCCGCTATCGGCAATTGAAATTTTCACCCGATTTTCTGGGGTCAGTTCTGTGGTAATGGCAATGGTCAATTGTCCTTGGTCGTTGGTCATTTGTCCTTGGTCGTTTGAACCTGTTGTTACCGATGACAAATGACCAGTGACGAATGACGAATCACCGGAAACTTTTTCTTCCAGAGCGTCGATCGCATTGCTGAGCAGATTCATAAACACCTGATTGAGCTGACCCGGATAACATTGCACCTGGGGAAGTTTGCCGTAATTTTTAATGACCTGAATCGGGGGACAATGGGCGTTATATTGCAGGCGGTGAAACAAGATTTCTAAGGTACTGTCGATATTTTCATGCAAATCCACCGCCTTCATTTCCGCTTCATCCAAGCGAGAGAAGGTGCGAAGGGACTGGACGATTTCTTTAATTCGTATAGATCCCATTTTCATGGAATTTAACAACTTCGGCAAATCTTCCATCAAATATTCCAGTTCGATGGTATCGAGTTCGGAGACAATTTCCGGAGGAGGTTCCGGATAGTGCTGATTATACAGTTCGATTAATCCGAGTAAGTCCGCAATATAATCGGCGGCGGGAGAAAGATTGCCATAAATAAAGTTAACCGGGTTGTTAATTTCGTGAGCGATACCGGCTACCAACTGACCGAGGGAGGCCATTTTTTCGCTGTGAACCAGTTGAGCTTGGGTATTTTGGAGTTGCTTGAGGGTTTGGGCTAATTCCTCTGCTTTTTCGCGTTCGCGGGTTTCAGAACGGCGCAATGCGGCTTCAGCTTGTTTGCGATCGCGCAATTCGTTTTGCACTTGTTCGTAGAGGGTGGATTGTTTGATGGCGATCGCCAATTGCACCCCCAACTGGCGCAAGGATTCGACTTCCAATTCATGCCATTCTCGCACATCGCGACAGTGATGAGCGATGAGCAATCCCCATAAATTGTCCCCTTGCAAAATCGGCACCACCAGATTGGCTTTGACCTGATATTTGCTCAATAAATCCACGTGACACTGATTTAAAGTGCTGTGATGAATGTCGCCGATCGCGCGGGTACGCCCTTCGCGATAGAGGGAGACATATTTGCCCGAAAAACAGGGGTCGTGAATTTGCTCTCCCCAAATGGGCATCCACTCTGGTGCTACCGATTCCATCACCACCTTTCCACTCCAATCTTGGGGGTCGAACTGATAGATAATCGTGCGATCGGTGGATAAAAATTGGCGCACTTCTGTCACTGCAGTGGAGAGCACTTCGTCAAGATTGAGAGAACGACGAATGCGATCGAGCATTCCGCCGACTAAGCGTTCGCTGAGCAGTTTGCGGTGTTGCGCTTCTTCCGCCTGTTTGCGAGGGGTAATATCTTCGATCGCCGCGATCGCGTAGCTGATGTCTCCCGCCTCATCCCGTACCAAAGAAACCGTGACATTCGTCCAAACCCAGCGTCCCGTTTTATGAATAAATCGCTTTTCGAGAGAAAACGCCGAATCATCGCCGCCAATTTCGCATCGGGGTGCCAAATTGTTCTCCAGGTCATCCGGGTGAGTAATATCCATAAACGTTTGCTGTAGCAATTCGCTTTCCGAATAGCCGACAATCTGACAAAATCCCGGATTGACCTGAATAAATCCCCCATTTGGCCACACTTGTGCGATTCCGATCGCCGCATTTTTGAAAATCGCGCGAAATCGTTGTTCGCTTTGGCGCAGGGATTCTTCCGCTTGTTTGCGCTGAATCAGTTCGCCCAGTTGCGTCGCCACCACCGATACTAATTTCAACACGCGATCGTCGAACGGAGTGTGGGTTTGAGTGAAAAAAACTAACACCGCTAACAGGTTATTATCTTTGGTAATCGGAACGCCAAATCCCGTTTTTAATTGCACGGAATTTGCAATAGCAGTGCGATGAAATATCGAGGCTTCTAGAGTGGATAAATCTGACAGCCATTCCGGTTGCTTCGAGACCCAAACTCGTCCGGGAAGTCCTTCATTGGGGGCAAAAGTGCGTTTAGTTATTTGAGATTTAAAAGGCGTAAAACTCGCATCGCGCGCATAACAAGCGCCACTGTATTTTAAATGGGTTCCTTCTTCATTGGGCACCCAAGCTTCTGCAAAATCCCACTGAATCGTTTCGCAGCAGGAGCGCAAAATAATTTTTAATGCAGAGGGAAAATCGGCGGATTCCGCGATCGCGGAAGTGGTAGACAGTAAAAACCGGATTTCACTTTCCGCGCGAGTGCGCTCGCGAACTTCCGATTGCAAGCGCGTATTTTGGGCTTGTAGTTCTTGGCTTTGTTGTTTCAGGCGATCGTGCAAAAAACGCAACTCTAGCTGGTTTTTGACCCGCGCAAAAATTTCCGCCACCTGAAAGGGTTTTGTGATATAATCAGAACCGCCTATTTCAAAAGCTTTTACTTTGTCTTCCACCTCACTCAGCGCACTCAGAAAAATGACCGGAATGTCGCAAGTTTCTGGCTGAGATTTTAATTGCTGACAAACCTCATACCCATTCATCTCAGGCATGTTAATATCCAGGAGAATTAAATCGGGAGGAGCCATTTGCGCGGCTTTCAGCGCCAGTTGTCCGTTAATGGCTTTTCTGACTTGATAGCCTTGCGAAGCGAGCATATTCGACAGCAATCGCAGGTTATCCGGCGTATCGTCCACGATTAAAATGTCGGCTTTGAGTGTTGCTGGTTGCTGGTTATTCATCTGAATTGAGTTGCGAGATAGAGTTATCGAGTGTCAGTTCAATAGCCGATTTACGCTGACCCCTGTTTGCGATCGGCAGGCGAAAAAGGAATTTAAGTGAAGGATAAGTGACATCCTCTCAACCCAAGGGGTTGAACTCTGCCAATCCATTATAGCCTTAGACTTATTCTGTCGCAATTTGCCATGAATAAATCATCAGAAGGAACCGGAAAGAAAGGAGCGGGAGGCACGATCTCAACTGTTGCACCCCGCCCGAGAATCAACCCGCCTCCTCCCCGCATCCCTGTTGGGGGGAAAGGCAACATATTGTATAAAATTTGCATGGATTTTTTGAAAAAAAGGGAGTGCTTTAGGAACGGGCCAACCCGGGAAATCGCGCCAAAAAAAGCTAACGAAATGCAAGGGAAGGGTTTTAATCTCCCTGGTGAACAAGCGACCCCTAACAAGCCCAATACAGCGGGTAAAAAAAGCACAACTGCGCCTCGGGGGTTGGCGTTGAGTAGCATATCTGTAGAAGCGCCCTGATGGAGGGAAAAAATGAACCCAGAGTACAACCGATCGCGAGAAGAAAACAGTGGCGATCGCGAAAACCACCAGAATGAAGAACAGTGGCGTTTGGAAGAACAACGCCGCAACCGCCGTTTGGAAGAGCTTTCCCAAGGAGAACCGGATCCCTATGCCCCAGGAGAGGCGCAACAGTGGCACCCAGAACCAGAACGCCCTGGGGGATCCGGCGATCGCCTATCCCCACCAGACCCCCGCCTCAATCGGCGCATCCAGGAACTCCGCGAAGCAGAAGCACGCTTAATCCGTCGCATGGAGGAATTGCGCCAAGAAGAAGCCCATCTGACTCGCCGTCTGGAGTCCCTGCGCTTAGAAGAAGAAGAGCGCCGCTTTGCCGAAGTTCACCGCACAGCGATCGTCGCCAAGGTACAACAAGCGATTTATTATCTAACTGGCGCCTTAGGGGTGCTGTTATTGTTACGAGTGCTTTTGCGCCTGTTTGCTGCCAATCCAGAAAATCAATTTGCCGGCTTTATTTACGAGCTATCTAAGCCATTTGTCGTCCCCTTTGAGACCCTTTTTGGTACCCCTACCTTCGGACAAGCGGCTTTTGAATTCAATACCGTAATTGCGATGGGGGTTTACGCCTTGCTCAGTTGGCTCGTGGTGCGGTTAATTCGCTTAATCTGGAGCTAAAAAAAAGGGGGAAGGATTGCGCTCTCGGTAAAGCAGCGATCGCCGTCGGATTCACAGAAGGTGGCGATCGTTGTCATTGCGGTTAATTTATCCGCGTGACAGAAGCCTTTGCCTTACATCGGTTATTGTATAGAAACCCAAGCCAAAAGCGTCACCTTCACCCAAGCTCGTTGATTTTAACACCAAAATTATGAGAACAGAAAATCCAGTCCAACCCGGAAAGTTATGTATTTTTACCTTTGGATATGGCAATCGAAAAACCTACGATGCCCTAGAAACCTATTTAACAGACTACGAGATTAAATGGGTGGTGGATGTGCGGAAAAGCCCGAGGGCTTGGAGTCAAAAATGGTACGGGAAGCAACTGCAAAAACTGTGCGAGTCGCTGAAAATTGGATATGTGTCTAAAACATCTTTGGGGAATATATCCGGTAAAGCAAACTGGATTCCGCCGAATGCAGAAGCCGCCGAAGAAGCGTTAGCGGAAGTGGCAGAAATGGCTCGAGAAGGGTCGATTTTGTTGCTTTGTGCAGAAATGGATGCAAACCGATGCCATCGCAAGGAAGTTGCCGATCGCTTAACCGAATTAGTCTCGATTCCGGTGGAACATTTACGTTAAAATTCGCGGTCAAAAGCAGCGCTTGATGCAGGAAGTTGCGATCGCCAAAACGATCTTAAAAAAGCCGCATACCCCGATTGGCGATCGCTGCTTTTTGCCCCCAGCCACATTGCAATAATTGCCGCAGGCGATCGAGAACACCACCCGCCAACAAGGCGATGGAGAGGCGCGATGCATTCATCATGCTTATTGCGACTTCGGTTTTTTCGCGGAACGGATTTGAGAACTCGGGAGAGTATCCGCCTCCGGTGGCGGATCCGAGAGCGATCGCGCTTCTAACTCCTGCAACTGTTGCAATCCATACGCCTCCACTAACCTTTCCTCCAAATGGGAGTGAGACTCCAATTCGCCATCGCCGAGAATGTGCTCGATCGTCAAATCCGTATTTCTCAGATGTTGGCACACTAAAATTGTGCGATGGCAGGTAATCGGGTCTTTTTCGGCACACATCAGCGCGATGGTATCGGTTTGACAGTCTTGCAGCAACCGTTTGATTCCGCGATCGAACTCTGACGTTCCCACCAGTGAATCCGAGAGGGATTTCCCGGTCAAGTCAAAACACCCGGACTCGTTGGCTTTGCCCCCGAGTTCCCGACCCAGGAACAGGTAGCGAATCCCTGTATTTGTCAATGCTTTTTGCAGTTCCGATTTATTGAACTGCGGGAAATAGCGGCTATAGGGGTGCGATCGCACGTCCCCCACCACCGTCACCCCATGTTGTTGTAGTAACCCAATAAATTTGCCAATGGTATGATTGGAATGGCCAATCGTGAATAATTGTCGAGACATGACCTAAACTATCCTCTAAAATGACAGATTTGAGCGAAAGCTCGCTCATCATCAACAGTTTTTACAATTATCCCATTGTCCGGTAATTTTACAACCAGAGGCTTGTACTTTGCCAAGGAAACCGAGGAAAATTTTTGTTCCAGGTCGCCTTTGTCTGTTTGGAGAGCATGGCGATCGGGCCGGCGGACACCGCAGCATCAATCCCGCTCTGGAAAAAGGATACACCCTCAGCGTCGGCACCCATCAAGGCATTTATGCCCAGGTCAAACCCCATCCCACCCCCCTGATTTTGCGCCCTTCCTTCAGTGACGGCACTCGCCTCGAACCCATACAATTGCCAATGGATCGCCAAACAATGCTCCATAGCACCAAAAAAGGCGGCTGTTTCAGTTATGCCGCAGGCGTGGCTGACTACAGTCTCACTCATTATCGCGTCCAAGGGCTAGAAATCGATAATTATGGTTTCTACGAGTGAAAACTGGGCGCGGCGAAATGAAAATCGCCGCCGCCAGCAAAAACACCCCCGAAATCCTCAGCATGCTCAATCAATATTACCCCTTTTCCACCAATTAAATCAAACAAAACCCTCACCGATATCTCGGCAAAATTAGTGCGAAATAACCCAAAAAGCTGGCCAAGCTTTGCAACAAAAAGATGCCGAAAAAAATCGAACCGTTGATGACCCACGCCTAAGCCGAATTTGACCGCCATCTGATTCGCCCTTGCCCCTCGCAGTTAACCGCTCCCGTGCTGCATTCGCTGCTGAATCATCCGCCTCTACAGCCGTTTATTTTAGGCGGAAAAGGCGTCGGTTCCCAAGGATATGGCACGGCGCAATTTCTCGTTCCCGATCGCGATCGTCAAGGGCGGGTTATCGATATCATTCATCGGGATTTCCCCCAAAATCAATGCCTAAAACTCATCATTTCTCAGTCCAAACCCGCGTACCTGGATGTTCATCATTTGAAAACATGCTATAATTATCGCCGAATTTATTTCTCATCCGTTCAAACCAGATAGCTTGCTCCCCAGCGGAGAGTGTCCCACACTTAACCCTCAACTTTGATAGGTCAATGATGAGCATTCCCCAAACTCCAATTCGCAAAGCTGTGATTCCGGCGGCGGGATTCGGTACCCGACTATTTCCCGCTACCAAAGCAGTGAAAAAAGAAATGTTTCCCATTGTCGATCGCGACGGTCGCGTAAAACCCACGATTCAAGTCATCGTCGAAGAAGCGATCGCCGCCGGCATTGAAGAAATCGCCATCATCACCCAACCGGGCGATATCGAAGTTTTCCAGAACTTTTTTCAAACCCCCTTAACCGACAATTTTTATAACAAACTCTCCGAAAAAAATCGCGAATACAGCCAATATTTGCGCGACTTAGGCCACAAAATTACCCTCCTGACGCAAGAGACGCAAGAAGGCTACGGTCATGCGGTTTACTGTGCCAAAGAATGGGCGAATAACGAACCGTTTATGCTCTTTCTCGGCGACCACGTTTACCTATCCGAGCTTAATATTTCCTGCGCGCAGCAACTCATCCAAGTTTACGAAAAAGTCGGCAAAAGCGCGATCGGCCTCACCGTCACTCCGGGTTCGGAAATTTATCATTGCGGTTGCGTCACCGGGAATTGGCAAGCGGACAACCGCCTCCTGTTTCTCACGGAAATCTGCGAAAAACCCGACTTAGAATATGCGCGATCGCATCTGCAAGCAGAACCCCTCGGCAGCGATCGCTTTTTCACCATCTTCGGCATCTATATCCTCACCCCGAAAATCTTTGACTTCCTAGAAGAAAACATCCGCAACAACCACCGCGAAAAGGGAGAATTTCAACTCACCTCTTGCCTAGAACAGTTGCGCCAAACCGAAGGAATGGTGGGCTATCCCATCAAAGGCCGCTGTTTCGATACCGGAATGCCCGATGCCTATTGCAACACCCTGATGGAGTTTCGCCGAGGCTAAATCTACCGGAGTCGAAACTCGGCAATATTCCCCGGAATTTCTCTCTGTAATGACCTTATAATACCCTTAAACTAATCGTCGATTTCCACCAAGCTCATGCTCAGAAAAATTGGATTTGCCCTCTTATGGGTGGGACTATTAATTTATGCCTTTGGATTTGCCCCGCCCGATCGCCCCGATACCTTTCGCTTGATTCAAAATCTCTCCACCGGTGAGTGGGAAGGCATCAATCCCTTGATTATTTCCCTGTTTAATGTAATGGGAATTTGGCCGATGGTTTATAGCTGTGTCCTATTTTTCGATGGCAGAAACCAGAAAATTCCCGCATGGCCCTTTGTCCTTTTCTCATTTGGCGTCGGCGCATTTGCCCTATTACCTTATCTGGCCCTGCGAGAACCCGCCCCCGGATTTTCCGGCGAAAAAAACCGCTTGCTGAAACTCCTCGACTCCCGGTGGACCGGTGCCTTCCTCGCCGTGGGAACCTTGGTATTATTGGGCTATGGCCTAACTCAGGGCGAGTGGGCCGATTTCCTACAGCAGTGGCAAACCAGCCGATTCATCCACGTGATGAGTTTGGATTTTTGCCTGCTGTGCTTGCTCTTCCCCGCCTTGCTAGGGGATGACATGCAGCGTCGGGGACTTGACAATTCCACCATTTTCTGGTTCGTTTCCTTGCTTCCCCTCCTCGGCCCGGTGCTTTACTTGACCTTCCGTCCCCCCCTCGCCGAGAAAGACCAACCCATCCAGATGGAACCTTCTGTGTCTCGGTAATCTACTTTTTATCACTTTGTAGGGTGGGCACCGCCATTTTCGTTGCATGTATCTTACACACCCTTCAATTTGGCGGTGCCCACCTTCCGATTTTTCCACCAAAATATAAAACAATGCATTGACCGCAATACACAATCAATAAAAATGCCCGATCGCTCTCCTAAACAAAGCGAAGTAGGGTGGGCACCGCCCACCTTCCTGAATTACCTCACTTCAACCGACCTTGTAAGCGGGACACCGCCTACCTATAAAAAAACCGACCGATAGCTTCCGCGATCGGTCGGACTTTATGAGTAGAGACACAAGCTGTTGGGATTCAGGGCGATTTAACCGTTAATCGCCGGAGCAGTGAGCGCGATCGGCTCCACATCACTCGCCGCCAAATCCAGCGGGAAGTTGTGAGCGTTGCGCTCGTGAATCACTTCAATCCCCAAGTTAGCGCGGTTGAGCACGTCAGCCCAAGTCCCGATCGCATGTCCTTGAGCGTCCACGATCGACTGGTTGAAGTTGAACCCATTCAGGTTAAACGCCATCGTGGAAATTCCCAAGGAGGTGAACCAGATACCCACCACCGGCCAAGCGGCGAGGAAGAAGTGCAAAGAGCGGCTGTTGTTAAAGGAAGCGTATTGGAAAATCAGGCGTCCAAAGTAACCGTGAGCCGCAACGATATTGTAGGTTTCTTCTTCTTGACCGAATTTATACCCGACGTTGGTGGATTCCACTTCCGAGGTTTCGCGCACCAAGGAAGAGGTGACGAGACTTCCGTGCATGGCGCTAAACAGGGCACCGCCGAATACACCAGCCACACCAAGCATATGGAAGGGGTGCATCAGGATATTATGTTCCGCTTGGAACACGATCATAAAGTTGAAGGTACCGGACACACCCAGCATCAAGCCGTCGGAAAAGCTTCCTTGACCGATGGGGTAGATTAACAGTACCGCAGTGGCGGCGGCGACGGGGGCGGAGAACGCCACCGGAATCCAGGGGCGCATTCCCAAGCGATAGCTCAGTTCCCATTCGCGACCCAGATAAGCGTAGATACCAATTAAAAAGTGCAGAACGATGAGTTCGTAAGGGCCACCGTTATAGAGCCATTCATCCAGAGAAGCGGCTTCCCAAAGGGGGTATAAGTGCAAGCCGATCGCGGCGGAAGAAGGCACCACCGTGGCGGTCATAATATTGTTGCCATACAGCAACGAGCCGGAAACTGGTTCGCGAATGCCATCCAGGTCTACCGGAGGTGCAGCAACGATCGCCAGAATAAAAACGATGGCTGCAGTTAAAATGGTGGGAATCATCAGCACGCCAAACCAGCCGATGTATAGGCGGTTTTCGGTACTGGTAACCCAGTTACAAAATCGATCCCAGAGGTTGTTGTTTTGCGATTGGGCAAAAGTGGTTGTCATTAAACGAACAACTCCTTCGATATCTGCGTGAGTGATAAAGACGGGGAGGAAGCAGCAATGCTGTCCGCCGCCGTCAATTTATTTATAACTGTAAAGCTATGGACTTGTCAAGGGATTTAGTAAATTTTTTGCAAATTTCACCAAAATCCTTGTCCCACAAGGGGTTTGGGGCGTAATTTTATTTGGCCACCTCCGCAAAACCCAGCCGACCTGCAGCCGCTAGGATTTTGGTTTCCTCAGTTTTTATGTAATCAATCTGCAATTAAGAAAAAGCAATATTGGAATTTTTAGAATGCAATTCCCTTCACAAAACGGATTAGTCCGCGTAGGCAGACTTAGCTTGTCTAGGCGCGATTTCAATCGCCCGCTTTTTATCTTTCTACGGAAAGGTGGGCAGTGCCCACCCTACGAGTCGATTCTCACCTATAGCTTAGGGTTTGACGCGCAACGTGATGCGAATCGTGCCAGAGACAGAAGCGGGGAATTGTGCGGCAACCAAGATTTCGCGCATGGGGTCGAGTACGGTGCTTTCGCTCAGGGTAGAGCGGATATCGTCGTACAGGACTCGCACTACATTTCCATCGCGCACGATTAATTCCCAGACCACTTCGCCGCTGGTATTTTCAGGCAAAGAGATCCGATCGAGCCGATCGCGCAGATCCTCGATCGCGGCTGAATCCACCCCTTCCACCTGTAGCACTTCAATGCGATCGCTGGCCACTGGGGCGGGTTCTTCCGAACTCTCGTAGTTTGGCATCGACGGCATCCCTCGGGTACCGCCACTGGCACGACGAGGTAAGGGCGCACCGGCCTGGGGATTTGGGGGTGCCCCTGGGTACATGTTAGCCCCGGAAGACATCAGCATATCGGCCTCTTCTTGCGGACCAAACACTCCCTCATAACTCACTCCTTCCGGCAATTCCACCGGCACCTGGACGCGGCGCGTCGTGCCATCCGGGTCTACTCGCACTTCCTCGCTCACTGCCACAAATGCGGTATAGGGAGATAACAAGCGATAAGCCAGAGCGGTATCGGTAACGGCATCCACGCCGGATTTGGTTTCGCCGCCATACATTTGACCCATCAAATCTTTAATGCGCTGGCGCGCCCAGAGTTGTGCGATCGCCGGATTGCCGCCCTCGTCAAATGCCATGCGGAACAGTTGTTCGTAGCGATCGCCATTTGCCGTCATTCCCGTAACCCGTAACTGACCTCGGGCGCGATCGGCTTTGCGTCCGAATACCACCAACGGTTGTTGGGCAAACAGATCCGGTGCAACCGACGGATAAACCTCTGCCGGTGCGCCGCTTCCTTCCCATTCTACTTCAATATTCGTCAGCACCGGATTGTTAATTTGGCGGAAAAAACGTTCGGCAACTTCCGCCGTTGGTTCGTCTTGGCGAATCACTTGGGAAGTGCCGCGTCCCACTTCAGCGAGGCGATCGAGTAAAAAGCGATTCACCGAACTCCCCACCCCAAAACTGTAGAGTCGATTGCCCGGTTTTAACTGTCTTTGCACCTCAGCAATCACTTCATTTTCATTGCCAATATAACCATCGGTCAGCAAAACGATACTCCGCAACCGTCCCCCTTCTGTAGGGGGAAAATTCAGCACCGTTTGAATGCCATTCAGCAATTCAGTGCCGCCATTGGCATCGAGATCGTCGATATAATTCATGGCCCGTCGCCGATTTTGTACCGTATTGGATAAAGGTTGCGGTGACAGGGCCGTGGCGCGATTGGAAAAGTCAATAATCGTAAAGGTATCGTCGGGATTGAGACCGTTAATAAAACGGCGCATCAATTCTTTGGATTTGAGCAACGGATCGCCAGATTGAGACCCAGAGGTATCCATTAAAAAGACCACATCTTTGGGGACGATTTCATTGGTTTCGTACTCCAAAGCGGGAATCAGATACACCGCAAAATGTCCGCCGCGATCGTCCCCTTGAGTTAACACAGTTGCTTGGGTGCGATCGTCGGAAACGCGATAGCGCAAAATTAAATCTTTGTTGGGAATGGTGTCTTCCGGGGCTAAAGAAATACGAACCGTTTCTCCAGTTTGAGATTGGCGGATAGTATGGGAGGGCGATCGCAGGTCAAAAATCGGCATGCCGGCATTAATTTCCACCGTGACATCGATATCGTGACCGGATCGAGTGCCCGGAGGCAAAACCGGCGGCGTGATGCGCGATGCATCGGGAACGCGATCGGTATTTACCATGCCATTATTGTCCCGGGGCGAACCCGGAATATAGCGCGGACCGACCACCATTGGAAACACGAATTCATAGTTTCCACCTTCAAAGTTTAAACTATCAGTATAGCGAATCGTTACCTTAATTTCTTCTCCGGGTTTGATATTGGCCAGAGATTGGGTAAAAATGTTCGCGCGTTCTTGTTCTAAGAGTCCGGCAGTTCGACCTTGTTGGCGGGCTTCTTCGTAGATGCGTTGCGCTTCTTCTCGTTGTTTAATATCCCCTTTAATGATGCGATCGCCGATAACAATTTCCATGTCATCCACCGCCGCTTCATCGGGCAAGGGAAAGACATAAACGGCTTCTAACGGATCGTTAAACGGGTTTTCAAAGGTTTGGGTCACTTCGACCCGGGACAAATTGCCAGCAATTCTAGCATTGACCTTGGTATGTTGGAGCGGAAAAACTTGCTTTTCTCCATCGGGAGATAAAACATACAAACCGCCGGCAGAGTTGGGAGTCTCGGCGGTGGGAATATTTCCGCCTTGAGATAATATTGTAATGCCAGTGGAATCCGGCGATTGCGCCCAACTCCAAGTCGCAAGCGCCCCGAGGGTGCCAGCGAGGACTAAAGTAGCGGGGAAAAGATAGAGAAACTTCATAGCTGCTGCGTTTGAGAGCGCTGTAAGTGTTTCATGGTTCTAGGATGACACAGCTTTGTCAGAAATGGGTTGAAGTTACATTTTTTGTAACAAACACAGAATCCCTCGGGCAAAATGAATCGGGCGATCGCTTTTCGCTACTTCCTCCCCCATTGAAACTTGCCCCCAATCTCTTCTCATTTCTTAAAATTTTCAGGACTGACGCAGCATACCCCACGGGTAGGGTAGGCAACGAGTTACCCACCCTACCCGTCGTTAAAATGCAAGGGTTCTGCAATGGCAGCACCCTTGCATTTGATAGCAGTAAAAGTGGGTCGCAATCTCGCCCCAAGACCGCTTTACAGTCTCGCCTGGTAATCGATTTGCCGACAGTTGACGAATTCCTCATTGGTACTCGGCGAAATATTAGCAGTTTCTAGGGGTTCGTATCCCCTTAAACTGATAGTTTGATTGTCGGAAAAAATCCAGCGCGGTGCATTGGGATTTCCATAGGCATTCTCATTGGCTTGTGCCAACATCGCATCGGTAATTTGCGCGTCGTTTGCCTCTCCTTTAAAGCAGTTGATATTTCCGGTTTGGTAGGTGTATTTAACTCCTACCAAAGTTAAACCGTTTTTATTAAAGATTACGTAATTTTCGCCCCCTTCTTGTGGCTGACCGACTTCTCCATAAAAGTAAGTCCCATCGGGCAATTCATCCAGATTCGGTGACTCCCTGCGATAGGGGGGAGAGGGTCGAGTGTCGCCGGGATTTTCTATGTCATTATTGGGGGGCGCTTCCGTGGGGGGAGTCGCTACACCATCCTGGTTCTGACAGGCCGCCAAAACCGTGAGGCTGGCCGCACCAACTGCTGAAATAATTGTGCGAAAATAGATATTCATCGAGTCGCTCCTTTGATTGTGAGTATAAACAAGTTAGAGAAGGTTTAAATTTTGTCTATTGTATCCCATTGCTTTCTCCAAGTAATTCTGTCATTAGTTATAATTTTCGCAGGAATTAGCTAAGGGTTGCGACAAACAAAAACACCTCAGCCACAAAATGCCCCACTCTGCTGTCCCAGAATTGACCTGGCTGCATCCCCCCACTGACGCGATGGATGGGGGATGGTGAGGGAAACACACAGCACCAAGCGAAACCTCGCACCCTACGCCGGGGCGGGCGAATTGCATGCAGACTTTTGCCAGCCGAATGGGGTATGACTTCCTCCTTTTGATAGATGCAAGAATTTTTTCAATCTGCAATGCTGAAAAAAATAGTGCAAAAACTTTACTCTGAGAGTTGAATTTTGTGCTGTTGGATTGCCGATAATTTGAGAGGAATAAAAACATGGCTTTAGGAACGCATGGAAACAAACACGCACTGGGTATTTTCCCCACCCGAGAGGGGGCAGAAAATGCACTGGGAGAACTGAAAAATGCTGACTTTCCAATGGATCGGGTGTCAGTGGTGGCGAAAGACGATCGCCAAGGAGAAATCGCCGGCATCGATACCAGCAAACCGGAAGGAAATAAAGCCGATGAAGGGGCAAAAACTGGTGCGGTGACCGGTGGAATTGGCGGCGCGATCGTGGGCGCACTCGAATCCCTGGGATTGAGCACCTTTGTCCCCTTATTGATTCCCGGCGCGGGTCAAGTGTTAGCATTTGGTAGCGTTGCAGCAAACGCTCTCGCCACTGCTGTTGCGGGCGGTGCAATTGGCGCAGTCGGCGGCGGTTTAGTTGGTGGTTTAATTGGGTGGGGCGTTCCCGAAGATCGCGCCAAAGTTTACGAACATCGCGTGGCGCGCGGTGAATATTTGATTATGGTCGAAGGCGGCGTAGAAGAGATAGAAAAAGCCGAGTCTATTCTGCTGCATAAAGGCGGAATTCAAGAGTGGGGAGTGTATGAAGCCCCCCCGGCCAAAAAGGAAGTTAGAAGCTAAAACGAATTAACAATTTTTTTTCGAGTGAGGGACGGTTTTGCGAGAGAATTTTTCGCTACAAAAACCATGAATTAATCCGTCCCTCTTCTTTTTTTATCGATTCCGATAAGCTTGCCACAAGTAAATGCCGGTGGTTCCCAAGATGAGCGACACAAACGCAAAAACCCCAAGTATGTCTAAGGTCTGCGATCGCCCCACAGCTACCTGAACCATCTGCCATTCAATCCAAGCAAACATCCAGATAATTTCAGTTTTCATCCAGCTCAACAGGTCTCGGGCAATCTGATATTGTTTCGCCGCATTTTCTGCAGTTATCGCCACGGGATAATTAAACTGGCGGGAAAAGCGCATGATTACGGTCATCCAGAGATAAATAACCACCGCCAGGGCGGGAAAAAGCACAATTAGTAGCTTATTTCCCCAGAGGTCTGGTTTGCCGGTGATGCCAAAATGAATGGGAATTGAATCGGGCAGTTGAGTCCAATAAAAGGTAGCGATCGCGATACAGCAAACAGACCCGAGAATTGCCACAACTTCTCGGGCAATTCCCCCGGGCGATCGCGGTGTAAAAACTGCCGAATCCGGTGATGTTTCATCCTGCATTGTTGGTTCCTCCAAAATTCTTCTCGATTCCATGTAGTGACAAGCACCCTGATTTTTTTTCCTATCCTTCCCTAAATCCCGCCAGATGATTATAATAACCAATAAACCGAGACTGCTAGATGCAAAAGCCAATGGTAACAGCCAAACTCCCGATGAAGGTTCCCGGTCCGCAGACCCCGCAATTGTTACAAAAGCTACAGTGGGTGAGAGACCCGGTAGGCTATATGGAAACAGCCAGCCGAGATTATCCGGAGGTGTTCGCCGCCCAGGTGGTGGGATTTGGGAACCACCTCATTTTTGTCAATAACCCCCAAGCGATTAAGTACATTTTAACCCACGATACCCAAGAGTTTTTTGCCTCTGGGGAGATGAACGGGATTTTAAAACCCCTGGTGGGAGATTACTCGGTGATTCTATTAGAGGGCGATCGCCACCGGAATCAGCGCAAGTTATTGATGCCTCCCTTTCACGGGGAACGGATGCGCGCCTACGGCAATTTGATTTGCGACTTGAGCGATAAAGTGATGAGTCAATTCGCCCCCGGGGAAACCTTTGTGGCGCGTTTCGCCATGCAAGAGATTTCCCTACAAATTATTTTACAAGCCGTGTTTGGATTGTATGAAGGAGAACGGGCGCAAAAAATCAAGCAGGCGATTCAGTCTTTATTGGAGTTATTTAATTCCCCATTGCGATCGAGTTTTCTGTTTTTCCCGAGGTTGCAAATTGATTTGGGGTCGTGGAGTCCTTGGGGATACTTTCAGCGGCTTTATCGAGAAGTTGAAAAACTGCTCTATGCAGAAATCGAAGAACGCCGCCAACATCCAGACGGCGATCGCGAAGATATCCTCTCCTTGCTGATGTCGGCGCGGGATGAAGCGGGCAATCCCATGAGCAATGTAGAATTGCGCGATGAATTGCTCACTTTGCTGTTTGCGGGGCACGAAACCACCGCCACCGCCATGACCTGGGCGCTATACTGGGTACACCATCACCCAGAAGTGGGGGAAAAACTGCGCGCGGAACTGGCGACTCTGGAGGAAAACCCGGATCCGATGAGTATTTTCCGACTGCCTTATCTCACCGCCGTGTGTAACGAGACCTTGCGAATTTATCCCGTAGCCATGTTAACCTTTCCGCGGGTGGTGTGCGAACCGATGGAACTGTTGGGATACGACTTAGAACCGGGAACCGCCGTGGTGGGTTGCATCCATCTGCTACACCAACGAGAGGATTTATACCCGCAACCGGATAAATTCAAGCCAGAACGCTTTTTAGAGCGACAATTTTCGCCCTATGAATTTTTGCCCTTTGGCGCTGGAGTGCGGCGCTGTATCGGCGCGGCCCTGGCACAGTACGAGATGAAATTGGGTTTAGCCACCATCCTCTCGCACTACGAACTCGCCCTCGCACAGCCCAATCCGGTCAAACCAGAACGCCGGGGTGTCACCCTCGCCCCTCGCGGTGGGGTAAAAATGAAGTTCCTGGGTAAAACCGAGAAAAAACTCACATCCCCAGCAACGGCGATGGTGTAGGAGTCTTAAGGTGGGCAACGAGTTGCCCACCCTACTGGTGAGTTAGGTGAGAAAAAACTGGATATCCGGGTTATCGGGATTGATGGCAGCTAAATCTTTGCGAAGGGATTGCAGGGTTTCTACTGCAACGGGATAAGCCGCGATCGCTTGTTTTTTGTTCCCTTGTTCTTTCAGCACTCTTCCTAACTGCCATTGCCAGCGATAGGCGATATCTGCGGCATTTGTCGCCTGCGCGATCGCCAGCGCTTCTTGGGTGAGCGTTTGCGCTTCTTTCGATTGGTGGGCGAGTTCGTATAATCTTCCCAAACTGCCTAACGCATAGGATTCTGCCCGGGGGTCATTTAAAGTTTTTGCCTCTCGCACCGCGATCGCCAATCCGGTAGCAATCTACGAAATTTCCGATTCTTCCGGGGAAATTGCCGATGATGAATCGCCAGGAAAAGATAATTTCATCAAACTGTGAGCCAGATTGATGCGCGCGTTGACCGATTGACGACTGAGGGGGATTTTATCCAGTTGCTTTTGAATCGCCGGGATTAACGCTTGCGCTTCCCTGAGTTGCTGGGTATCCACGAGCAAACTCAGTTGATTGAGCTGCGATCGCAACTGGATTCTCGGGGCAGGAGACACTTGCGCCGCTGTTGTATAGGCATCCATTGCCGCTTGAATTTCAGCGCTTGCCGTTTCTTCGTCTTTCACGGCGATCGCCTGTTGTGCCATCGCTCTCGCCGTATTTCCCAAACTCAATTCTGCTGCCGCAATCGCCGAAATCAACCGCAATTGTTGTGCTATAATTAAACTTTGCTGCAGTAACTCCCCCGATTTTTCTAACTCGCCAATCGCCCGCAACGCATTTCCCAAACTTCGCAATCCCGTTGCTTTGATTGAGTAATTCGGTTGAGTTTGCAGGTCAACTTCTACCGCTTCTAACGTTTTACGCGATCGGTGATAAAGTCCCAAGGATCGTAAGGGGTCTTCCAATAATCTTGCAAACTGCTAGCTGTGGAGCCAATTAATACCACGCGATCGCGGGCAAAATCCGGCGAAATTCGATTTTCCAAAACATCCATCAGGGACACTATCTCAAAACTATTGCGCAGCTTTTTAAAATTCATCAAAATTTGATAGCCGCGATTCGAGGTGCGAATGTAACCCCCATCATTGGGCTTCATCCGCACAAACACCGCTTCATTTAACTGCATGTAGTCGGAATTCACCGCTGCATTTTTAGGCATTACTCCTTCTTTTTCCAGATAAAGTAATGCCAAACGCAAACTTAACGTGGGTAATATTTCCCCGGCTTGGTTCTCGACAAACAGCAACCCGCGACGAATTTTACCGTCCGCATCTAAAATCATATCGATCGCCCCGACTTGACCCAGTTCGCTTAACACGGGATTGGGTTCAACTCCCTGATTCTCATCCCCACCCACCAGGGTCACGCCGATTAAGTTCGGTGTGGTTTCAAAGACCTGAACCAGACTGCTGTTCACCTCCCTTACGGATAAATCGCGATAAATATCCAAACCAATCCCTCGCGGTTGCTGTTGTTTGAGCTTTTCGAGCAATTCGGCGATGATGGCATCAGAAATCGGCCATTGTCCAAGTTGTTGAAGATCGGACTCGGAAACTCCCACAATCACGATGCGATCCTCCTTAGGTTCTAGGGGACGCATCCGAAAAAATAAATCCAGCGCCGACCATTCTAATAGCTGTAACGCACCGGTCCAACGCAGGGCGATAATCCCTACAGCCACACAAGACGCTGCGAACCAAATGAACCGCCATTCTCCGACCAGTTGATGTTTGAGTTTTTTCCACATAAGGTTGCCTTGGGATGATTACGAAAAAGGGTTGAGGATATCTCGAGGATCCGGGTACGAATTCAGCGGTACCCGTGCGATAATTTAGCAAAAATTATCGGTAATCCGGCGATCGCCAAACTTCTCCAAATTATATCCTCTCCAGTGGATTGTTGGCAAAACCCCCTTCGTTTCAAAGTCCCAAAACGAACCCCATCCCATTCACTCCTGGATAGACTCCCTCATGTTACCTTTTCCCGGTAAAACGCGCGGCCAAATTTCAGTAGCAAACAGCACCAATCCACAATAGCGCCAGAAATTCATCCATCCGGGTTCCTGCAATAGCGCTAACAGCCAATCGGAGACAATATACAACGCCACCACACAGAGTAACCCTCCCCCGGCGAACAACACTTTTCCTTTCCCTGTGGCAGGCGGGGTAAAATGAGGAACTGAGAGGAAAAAACCCACACTTGCACCCAGGGGACGTCCCAGATCTGGCACCATAACCGCCAGCACAAACGACCCCACACAGACGAGGGTGGGAACCAGTAGTCCCTGACGGCGAGGAATCCACCATCGGCTTCCCGCCCAGGCGATCGCCATCCCGAAAATCACCCCAGCGATCGCATCCAGGGGATAGTGAACCCCCAAATACACCCGCGACAGGGCCACCAAAATCACGATCGCCCCACTCACTCCCCACAACCCGATCCGGCGGTAATGCCATGCCAAATAAAACCAAAAAGTGGCCGATCCTTGGGCGTGACCGCTGGGAAACGAGGCACTATCAATCGTTGCCTTGGCCACAGGGGAGACCACTTGCGGATTCACCTCGAAAGGACGCGGAAGCGCGATCGCAAGCTTCAAAATTTGATTAAAAGTATAACTCACTCCCAAAACCAACCCCAATTGCCGACCCACGCGCGGGTCTACCACCCAATAAAAAAGGGTCAGCAACCCAATATATGCATACTCCGAACCGAGATAGGTGACGCTGAGGAAAAAAGGCAACCAACCGTCACCAAATACTGCCTGAATCCATTCAATTCCTGCCATAACCTGACCCAAACCTTCGCGATTCTTATCCTGCTTCAATCCTTTCCTTTTGTCAATCTTTTTACTCCTCAGTTTCCTACCCCCCTGGGGGGATGAAGCCGTCCGCTGGCTCGAAATTTTCCGGGAGGCGATCGCCTGCAATCCCGCCCAGCGACCCCGCCCACCGGAGAAACGACGCTTACCATAAAAGGCGCAAAAAATCCAGCCATCTGCCGAAACTTTGACCGATTCTTTGCTTTTCTACCTCAGACCAGAAAACAGATGGAATCGCCTCATCGCGAGGCGATTTTCCCTCCATTCCCACCTCATTACCCTTCCGGCAAAGAAAAACTCCCCCTCATCCGCCCTGCACTTCACCTTTACTTAAACCCGCCAAACCGAAGCCCCTGCAAAACTATCCCGATCCGAGAAAATTTTTCTGTTTTATACTGTACCTGTAACCTCCCACAAAGGAGCAAGGATTATGAGTTGGTTTGACGATATTATTCCTGACGGATTGTTTGACTTTATTCCCGGCGTTGGAGATGAAGACAGCGAAACCACCGCCCAAGACATCGCGATTAAAACCGCAAAATTCATTACCCTCGGGCCGACGGGATTTGTGGTAAGTTCTCTAATTGAGGAGGCGATCGAAAATATCGACATTCAGAATGTCGGCAACCAGTTTATCAACACGGTCAATAACTTTCTCGAAAATAACGACCTGGATAGTGATGTTAGCGATTTGGTGAATTCGGTTAAAACCGAAGTGAGCGACTTCATCAACAGTACCGACATCAACCAGCGCTTTTCCGCACAGGATGTAGCGGATTTCATCAACACCAATTTAATTGAGAACGAGAACTTATTCAACCAGTTTTCTCAGCTCGTCGATCGCGCCGCTACCGGGGGTCTAGAGGGTCGCTTTGTGGATGCCGATGCGGCCAATAACTCGATCGAAATGGCCCTAGAAGATATAAACTGGGAAGGGGGACTGCGTGCCTTCCAGGGGGACGATCGCGTTCTCGGCACCAATGGCGTAGATGTTGCCAATGGCAATCAAGGCAACGATACCTTACTCGGTCTCGATGGCGATGATTACCTGCGCGGCGGCAAAAATAACGATCGCCTCGAGGGTGGCAACGGAAACGACATCCTCAATGGCAATCTCGGCGACGATACTTGTCAAGGAGGAATGGGAGACGATATCGTGCGAGGTGGTCAAGGAAATGATATGTTGTATGGCGACGCCGGGAGAGATATCCTCATCGGTGATGTCGGTTCGGACTTCCTCTCTGGTGGCACAGAGGCGGATGATTTTGTATTACGCGGCGATATTGCCGATGAAAATGCCGCCACTGCCGATCGCATTCTTG
Organism: Phormidium sp. CCY1219; assembly: GCF_055795085.1. Taxonomy (NCBI): domain Bacteria; kingdom Bacillati; phylum Cyanobacteriota; class Cyanophyceae; order Oscillatoriales; family Oscillatoriaceae; genus Phormidium; species Phormidium sp. CCY1219. Next base: position 40,378 of record NZ_JAYFEQ010000443.1, read on the forward strand.
ACTTTAATGCAGGGGAAGGCGATACCATCAAACTCGCCCATGTTGAAGATATTAACCAAATCTCTCTCGGCGCTGTAGACTTGAATGGAGATGGGATGGGCGATACTGCTATTCTCGATTCGAGCGATCGCATCTTGGGAGTGGTGATGGATGTGGATGTGTCCCAATTGAATATCGATCGATCCATTCAGTTAGTCAATTTGGCCGATATTGCCATTGACACCATTGGGTGATAAAATAGCCTCGCCGATCGCCCGGGGAAACCACCCCAGGCGATCGCTCGAGTCATTGGGAATCGGACGCTTGCATTTTGTACGACAGCAAAATGTAAGCGTCTTTACATTTAGTCCCGTCAATCCTGCATAAAATTGACAGGGGAGTGCGATCGGCTGACCTCGCCTTGGGCAATAGCAAGCTAAAAACTCGCACTCCAGCATAAATCGCAGCCAAAATTGAGAATGCCTAAATTTGCGATATACTTTTCTCTAAGCTTTAATGTTCAATTCGCGATCTGTTGTGCAGGCCAATCCACTAACATAGCTCATGGTACTCATCCGCATTCTAAAATCCTGGGAACTCCCCGAACGGGAGGTGACCTCCGAAACTGCCTTTCTCAACCGCAGACGTTTTTTGAAAAGCGCGATCGCCGCCGGGATCGGTGCCACGGTTCTTCCGATTCTCGGGTGTCAAAACCAAAGCCAGACGAAAAGCGAACTGATAAAAAATACCGTTCCCCTGCCCGATATCCCCCGCAATCCCAATTTTGCCCAAGTCGATCGACCCGTTACCAAACAAATCTTTGCCTCCCGATACAATAACTTTTACGAATTCGGCGGTACCAAATCGATCTGGCGAAACGCCCAAAGTTTGCCCACCGAAAATTGGAAAGTGGAAATTGGCGGATTAGTCAAAAATCCGCGCACCTACGATATTGACGAAATCCAGAAAAAATTTCCCCTCGAAGAGCGCATCTATCGGTTCCGATGCGTAGAAGCTTGGTCGATGGTGGTGCCTTGGATTGGATTTCCGATGAAAAGGCTGATCGAAGATGTGGAACCCACCTCGGCGGCGAAATTCGTTCGCTTCACCTCATTTTACGATCCGCAAATTACCACCGGACCGGGGTTCCACTTAGGATCCTTGCCCTGGCCCTACGTCGAAGGGTTGCGAATTGAGGAAATGGCCAATGACCAGGCATTTTTTGCCACCGGCATTTACGGGCGCACCCTCCCGAAACAACATGGGGCACCGATTCGCATGGTGATTCCCTGGAAATACGGGTTTAAGGGCGCTAAGTCGATCGTAAAAATAGAATTTCTTGACCGACAGCCGGCCACTTTTTGGAACACCCTGGTGCCCAAAGAATATGGTTTCGAGGCAAATGTCAATCCGACTAAGCCCCACCCGCGCTGGTCCCAAGCCACAGAACGGGTAGTGGGTGACGGTCCTGCGATGTCATGGGAACGCAAACCCACCCTCCCGTACAACGGGTATGGGGAATATGTGGCGCAGTTGTACCAGACTTGAGCGCTATGGAAGAAAGAGCGATCGCCGATTTTCAGGGCGATCGCCCCTGGAAAAGGGAATCCAAAAATAGCAATTTTTTGCAAAAATCGATAAACTCAGCTCAGGGGATGGAACCCCCAGAACCGTTCACCGGTCAAGTTTTTTAGTGAAAACAAGATAAATCATCCGGCAGTTGAGCGCTTTACATGCACCCCGGTGGGTGTTGCTCGATCGGCCAGATTTTTAAGAAGAGGGATGCTTCTGCAGTGGAAACCGGGCTTAATAGAATTGAGAGTTGCCCATCTCCCGCGATCGCAAGCAGACGCGGGTTGTTGATAGTTAATAAAAGGAGTTTTCCTGATGACAAACCCTCAGCGCGAGCAACGTGAGGCGGCACGAAAGGCATTTATGGATTCCCTAAACAAGTTTGAAGAAAGCTTGGAATCGATTGACGAACCCAGAGCATCTCAATCTCAGGATGGCAGACGTTCCAAGTCGCGAAACTCATCGCCGCCGAAAAAAACGGAAGGTTTCAGCCTGCAAGAATTAGAACAGGCGGCGGCGGACATCGATGAATTTTTGAAAAGCTCTCAACAGCAAGATACCCGGTCAGCAGATGAAGAAATCGAGCCGTAGAAGGCGGAGAAATTTGGTCGGATTCGTGGGTTTTAATGTGGCTTGAAGTCGGGCAAACTGTTATCGGTAATACTGTTTTGTCGGCGAGCTTCATAGAGAATCAAAGCAGCGGCGATCGCCACATTTAGGGATTCCACTCCCGCATGGAGGGGAATGCTCACCCGGCGATCGGCAGCCGCGAGTAATTCCGCAGACAAACCCGCGCCTTCATTGCCCAGTAAAATCAGGGTTGGGCGACGGTAATCTACGTCCCAGTAGGTCACGGGTGCATCCGCCGCCGTGGCGATGACCTGCACTCCAAGCTGCTGCGATCGCGTTATCTGCGCCTTCAAATCAGTGCTGACAGCGATCGGCAAGCGGAACCACTGTCCGGCGGACGATCGCAAAACTTTCGGATGATCTGCATCCACACTATCGGCACTCAGGTACAACCCCGAGGCCCCCGCCGCCGCCGCCGTGCGAATGATGGTGCCCAGATTGCCTGGGTCTTGCAAGGTTTCCACCGCGAGACTCAACCCAGACGGGGCGATCGCACCGTCGCGATCCACAGCCTTGCGTTTTGCCGTGGCTACCACCCCATCTGGATTCACTGTAGTGGCGATCGCCTCGAGGGCAGCAACGCTCACCGTTTCAGTTCGCACCGCCAATTGCGACGCCCGATCCCACAGTTCACCATGCCGTTCCCGCCATTCCGGGGTACAGCAAACGGTTTCTAAGGGATAATTCACCGCGCAGGCTGACTCTAGCAGGTGCGTCCCTTCCAGTAAGAATAACTGCTGTCGGCGACGCTCCTTCGCAGATTGCAATTTTCGCATCTGCTTGACTAAAGGGTTCCGAACACTGGTGAGCATCAGAATAGAGAGGGTTAAAAATGCGGAACCCGGGACTTGAACCCGGAAGTCTTTGCAGACACTAGAACCTGAATCTAGCGCGTCTACCAATTCCGCCAGTTCCGCGTATCAACTGGTTTTGCACTCCGATTTATTATCTTGCCTTAAAAGTTTGGCGATGTCAACCCCCTGAGGGAAAATTTTTTTTTAGCACTCGGTTCGGGCCGGATTGGCGCGGGGGAAGAAGCGGCTGCACCCCTTGTCACCAGGAGCATGGAGCCGCCACGCCTCCTCGGGAAAGCTACCGAAAATTTCCGCAAAATCAGCGGCGATCGCGATTGGGTTCGGGAACTTTAGGGGGGCTATCTGCTGGCGTTCCGTACCGTCATTTACTGTGGCGATCGACTCACCGGGGGAACGGAACAGGGGGGAAATTCCCTGAGAATCCGCCGAAAATTCCGCCAGAGCGAAAAAACCTTTGCTTAACCGGGGTTGTGAACCCCAAACCCTAGATTTTAAAGGTATCTGAGGTTACAAAATTCAAAATTTTTAGGTAGAAATCTAGACATTGAAGATCTTTCCTGTAGAATCAAAACCAAAATCGAAAGTGTACAACAACACATAGATTCTGGAGGATACAGCTATTACTGCCTCTCTTGGTTCGCTCGAAAAAAAAGCTTCGCCGGAAGCCGATCCATCCGTGCTGCAGATTTGGGGACGCCATCCCTTGCAGGGAAAGGTAAAAATTAGTGGGGCGAAAAATGCGGCCTTAGTATTGATGGCCGGTGCCCTGCTTTGTCCGGACGAATGCCGTTTGCGAAACGTTCCGTCCTTGGCGGATGTGAAGCGCATGGGTCAACTGCTCTCGGCCCTCGGTTTGAAAATTAAATGGGATGGGGACAATTTAGAGATTAATGGTCGCCATCTGGACAAATCGGAAGCGCCCTACGAGTTGGTCAGCCAACTGCGGGCGAGTTTCTTCGCGATCGGGCCATTGCTGGCGCGGTTGGGAGAAGCGCACGTGCCCCTCCCAGGCGGATGCGCGATCGGGGCGCGACCGGTAGATATTCACGTCCGGGGACTGCAGGCCCTCGGAGCTAACGTACAAATCGAACATGGCATGGTTCGCGCATACGTGCCCGGAAACAGCCGGCGACTGAAAGGAGCCAAATTTTATTTGGACTATCCCAGCGTGGGAGCCACCGAAACCCTGATGATGGCGGCGACCTTAGCCCAAGGAGAAACCACCCTGCAAAATGTGGCGCAAGAGCCAGAAGTGGTGGATTTGGCGAATTTCTGTAATGCACTCGGCGCTCGAATTCGGGGTGCAGGCACGAAAACCATTGTCATCGAAGGTGTGCCTCGCCTGGGATCGGCAGACTACGAGATTATTCCCGATCGCATTGAAGCCGGCACGTTTTTAGTCGCAGGGGCGATTACGCGATCGCAATTCTCCCTGTTTCCCGTAGTCAGCGAGCATCTGATCCCGGTGATTTCCAAGCTGCGCGAAGTCGGTGCCCAGATTATCCCAGAAGGGTCAAATGGTCTGCGAATTATTCCGGGGGATACGATTAAGCCCACGGATATCGAAACTTTGCCGTATCCCGGTTTTCCCACGGATATGCAGGCTCAGTTTATGGCTTTGCTCACCCTCAGTGACGGGGATAGCGCCATCCGCGAAACGGTGTTTGAAAATCGTCTGCGCCATGTGGCAGAGTTGAATCGTATGGGTGCAAATATTCGCGTGAAAGGCAATGTGGCGATCGTCCGGGGCGTGCCGACCCTCTCCGGCGCACCGGTGTTGGCTACGGATTTAAGAGCTTCCGCCGCATTGGTGTTGGCTGCTTTAGCCGCCGAAGGCAAAACGACGCTTCAAGGAGTGCATCATCTCGATCGCGGGTATGAAAAACTCGACCTCAAACTCCAGCAACTCGGAGCTAAAATTCAGCGCGAACCTGCTACCGCAGGGATGGAAAAAGATGCCACGGCTCTCCAATCCGCAAAATCCGCATTAAAATAAGGAGTGTGACGAGAATGAGATTGTGGTAAAGAGGTTTTTTCCCTCTTTGTGCGAATCGGATTTCTCGTCTATGGTTGTCCGTCCGTAATTCTTAACTGGCATGGCTTCGTCAAAAATCTCTCTGATTGGTTTGAAGGCAAATAGCTTTCGTCATCCGCTGGATCTAGAAGCAACCAATTCGTTGAAGCAACTCCCGGGTCTCGATTTAATCGTGCGCCAGTTGCTCGGATCGGTTGGCGAGCAGTTTTTTTATCTGGATAATATTGCTTCTAGCGTTCTGGTGAGCGATCGTCAGCTCCCTCATCTGCACGATCTGCTCGTCGAAGCCTGTCAGGTATTGGATTTGGAGCCACCCCAGCTCTACGTCCGCCAACATCCGGTGCCCAATGCTTACACCTTTGCCATGCGCGGGAAAAAGCCATTTGTGGTGCTGCATACTTCCCTGATCGAGTTGCTGACACCAGCCGAAATTCAGGCGGTCATCGGCCATGAGCTGGGACATCTCAAATGCGAGCATGGGGTTTATTTGACTCTGGCGAATTTGATTGTCTTGGCGGCGGGACAACTGTCTCCTCTGGGAGCCGCGATCGCCCAAACTCTGCAAAACCAAATCTTGCAATGGGTTCGCTGTGCTGAGTTTACCTGCGATCGCGCCGCTTTATTAGCCACTCAAGACCCCCAAGTGGTCTCCTCCGTACTGATGAAGCTCGCCGGTGGCTCCCCCACCTTGGCTCCTAAACTGAATCTGGATGCATTTCTCGAACAAGCTCGCGCTTACGATGAAAGCAGCAACACGGAATTGGGGATCCTGCTCAAGGAAGCTCAAACCGGTCAGCTTACCCATCCCCTCCCCGTTCTCCGCGCCCGCGAAATCGATCGCTGGTCCAGCAGCAAAAATTATGAATCTTTGTTGCAAAACGGAAAACTGTGTTATAATGAGGGAACCAAACAAAAGGGCGAGTGGCGAAATTGGTAGACGCACCACACTCAAAATGTGGCGGCTTCGGTCTTGCGAGTTCGAGTCTCGCCTCGCCCACTCCCTAAATACATAACCCTCGGGTTCTAGGTCACATCCCTAGAACCCAAATTTTTTTGCATGCTTCCACCACCAGAGACTTTGACAATAACCCCTTGCTCTTGCTATTATGGTTATATAGCTAAATAATCACCCAAACATTACCGAGAATCGGCGTAAAGCCCCCGGATTTATCCGTGGGGATATAAGCCGAGCGACTGACCCCCGGTCCCCCGCA
>NZ_JAYFEQ010000444.1:0-718 GCF_055795085.1 Phormidium sp. CCY1219
TTGGGGTTGTCCGATGTCGGAGTAGACTGCACCGATATTATTCAGAGTCGTGGCTTCCCCGCTTCTATTATTGATTTGTTGAAATATACGGAGTGCTTGTTCGTAGAATTCTAATGCGTCTTGACGTCTCCCTATATCATTGTAATTGCGACCGATGCCCAGCAGCGCAATGCCTTCCAGTTCTTTCGCGTTAATTTGTCGGGCAATTCCGAGGACTTGCTCGAATGTTTCTATTGCTGCTTGTGGTTGTCGTCCAGTTTGTTGCACAGCTTGCTGTAAAAGTCGCTGGACTTCTTCAGCTTGTGCATTTTGGGTTTGGGCCACGCTGCGCTGAGCAATGAGCGGTAGGGTGACGGGGAATAGGCAGATACTGAAAGCGACAATAATACTGCTAGCAAGTCGGTGCATCATTCTCATCTCCACTCGGTCCACTCGGGGATAAACGGCGTCAGGTGTGCTGGGGTACGATTTCGGCAGATTTATCCAATTTTAACACAATGTTTTGGGCGTTCAGGGTTATCGATTTGAACAAAACGAGTGACAGATTCCCCCCACCTCGCCAACGGCAGGTGTTGCTCGAAAAACGGCAGTAACTAATCATCGTGAAGCCCGGTAGGGTGGGTCACCCCCGCCACGGGATACTGCAATTCACCCAACTTAGCCCTACGGGGGTGAGGCACCGTCCCTTTGTGTAAAGGGTTGACAAAAAAAAGCCAAT
>NZ_JAYFEQ010000445.1:0-273 GCF_055795085.1 Phormidium sp. CCY1219
GGAGGCAGGGCTTATGTGCAATGCGCTGATTGCTTTACGCCGGACTTAGAAGGTTCAATTGCGCTTCAGGGATGATGTGTAAACTCCATCAAGGTGAATGTCAGGGGTGGTGCGTTACCCCGGATATCAAATTTGATGATTGTCCCACTGATTGGATTGCGGGGGAAACACATCCTGCGGATTCGGTTGTGACTCCTGAAATTGTTGCCGAAAGGGGTTGACAAAGTAAATTGGGATTGGGTACAATAAACTCGATGGGGGAGGCAGGGCTTA
>NZ_JAYFEQ010000446.1:0-247 GCF_055795085.1 Phormidium sp. CCY1219
GCACACCGCAAGGAGGGGTAATCAGCCCCCTACTGGCAAATATTGCCCTCCACGGCATGGAAGAAAGCATCAAATCCCTAGCGGTTAAGCTACCAGGAAAAGGAAGCCGTACAAACAGAAGCGATGCAATCTCGCTAATCCGTTATGCGGACGACTTCGTTATCCTGCACGAAAACAAGGATGTAATTCTAAAATGTCGCGACCACATCCAAGAATGGCTGAAAGGAATAGGGTTGGAACTTAAGGA
>NZ_JAYFEQ010000447.1:0-356 GCF_055795085.1 Phormidium sp. CCY1219
GCCGGATGAGGTGAAAGTCTCATGTCCGGTTCTGAATGGGAGGTGAGGGTTGCGAAGCCCTCATCGACCCCTAATACGGGGACTCAAGTCCCCCTGTCGCGTTTCCTCCCCGGTCTAAAGACACGGGGCTTCCACGCGAGCAAGATGTTTACGTGAGGGAGAGAAAAATTTGACCCTCGAGAATTGACGGTTTAAGCCGATTGTCTGCTTAATTGTTAATTGCTCGTGCTTGATTTTTCTCTTTCCTTCTCGCTGTTTGATTCCCCCGATGGGTGCTGAGTTGATACTCCCTACGGATAAATCCGAGGGATTCTTAAAGAGTCCAAAGTCGGACTTTTAAAGGCGCTTTTCCCCAC
>NZ_JAYFEQ010000448.1:0-109738 GCF_055795085.1 Phormidium sp. CCY1219
TCAGCTACATTTTTAATTATATCATCCCCGGAGGGGAATTGCAAGCAAGCCGCCGGCAAGGGGCGGTGCGGGGTGTGGTTCTCTCCCGAAGACTGCGGCGAGCTACAATCCAATTGAGGATATAAATGCGAGAATCGAACTATGTTTTTAGTGACTGGAGCAACCGGCAGTTTGGGACGCAGAATCGTGCGGGTACTGCGAGAACGGGAAGCCCCCGTGCGGGCGTTTGTCCGCTTGAGTTCGCGCTATAGCGAATTAGAAAACCGAGGGGCAGAGATTTTTATCGGCGACTTAAAGCGCGATCGCGATATTGAAAAAGCCTGCCAAGGAGTAAAATACATCATCAGCGCCCACGGGTCAAACGAAGCCAGTGGCGGCGCGCAGGACATCGACTATCGGGCGAACATCAATTTAATCGATTATGGCTTCCAAGCGGGGGTGGAACAGTTTATTTTTACCTCCGTATTAGGATGCGATCGCGGCTATGAAGATTCCCCGGTATTTAAAGCCAAACGGGAAGTGGAAAAATACCTGATTTCCAGTGGAGTAACCTACACCATCTTGCGGCCCTCGGGATTTGATTCCAACCTATTATCCCTGGCGGAACGGTTCAAGCAAACGGGCATTTATTTGAGTGTGGGAGACTTAAAAAATCGGACTTCTCCCGTGAGTACCGATGACCTCGCCAAAATTGCCGCCGATTCGGCGATCGTGGAGAATGCGAAAAACCAAATTTTCTGCGTCGGCGGTCCGCAGGTGCTCTCGCGAGAAGAGATTCCGCAGATTTTTTCCCGCATTTTTAACCGCGATCCGATAATTATCAATCCCCCGTTGATGGTGTTTGATGGGTTGCGCGGTGCATTTGGAGTGGTCAATCCCGGATTGCAAAAATCCCTCGGAACCCTGCGGGTATTGTTAGCCAACGAATTTTTCTGCACCCCAGAAGAAATCGAAACCCTCGAGTCCACGTTCGATATCAAAATGGAATCGTTAGAAAGTTTCGTGCAGCGTTATTTAGGGGCGTAAAATTTCCCGGCATTGGGTTTTCTGCTGTCAGAGTATAATCTCCTAGGGTGGGTCATGCCCACCTTTACAATGTGCTAAATTGCTGCTAAAGGCGAGCGGCCATTAGCCCGCTAACGCCTGGGGAAAGCCGCAGAAAAACGCTCATTTTTGCGAAAGCTATGATAGATTAGAAAAAAAGGCTGGGGTAACACAGCCGAAAATGGTGGAAAAAAAGGGGGAAGGGTTCTTGCGAAACCAACACAAGTGGACAAAGCTCGCCGGGGAAATTGTGATATGGTTTGCCGTAGCCGCCACGTATATATTGACGGCTAAACTGGGATTGGTGCTGGCTTCGCTTCCGGGAAATGTGACGGCGGTATGGCCGCCATCGGGGTTCTCCTTAGCAGCGGTGTTGCTGCTCGGCGATCGCCTGTGGCCGGGAATTTTTCTCGGGTCGTTTCTCTCGGCCACCCTTGACCTGCGGTCGATGACGCCACCGATAGCACTTCCCGCAGCACTGGCGATCGCCCTGGTCATCAGCATCGGCAGCGCGCTTCATCCCTTGGTAGTGAGCGGATTAATCAAACGGTTCGTCCCCAGGCGATCGCTGCTCACTCAAGTGCGGGGTGTGAGTTTATTTCTCCTGTTTTTGGGCATCGGGCCGATGGTGAATGCCACCCTGGGCCTGACGGCATTATGTATGGGCGGAATCACCCCCTGGTCCGACTATGCCGTGGCCTGGTTAACCTGGTGGTGCAGCGGGATTCTCACGCCGTTACTGTTGGCCACACCGTTTCTGGCGTGGCAACACCGACAACTACACAAATTCAAAGCCTCGGCGGCCAAACTCCTGGAGGCGATCGCCTTTTCGGCACTGCTGCTGCTGTTAAGCTGGGTGTGCTTTATCCAGGGATATGCGATCGAATATGCTTTATTACCCATGCTGGTGTGGTCGGTGTTTCGGTTTGGCAAATTCACCACCACCCTGTTCGTGTTGCTGGTTTGCACGATCGCGATCGTGGCCACCGGTCAGGGATACGGACCGTTTATCAAACCTTCTACTCACGAATCCTTGGTTTTGCTCCAATCCTTTATGGGCGTCTGTGCGATTACGGCGCTGATTTTATCCGCCGCGATCGACGAACGCCAAGTCGCGGAAAGAAAGATGCACCGGGCGAACCTGCAACTCCAAGAAAGTAAAAGCCGCTTATTTCAAATTCTGGAAGCCATTCCCGTCGGGGTAGTAGTCCACGAACGCAGCGGGAACATCAGCTATCTGAATCCAACCGCACAGGAGTTACTCAACGCGCCAGCAGATTCGCAGAATGCGCCCGAACCCACCGCCGAAGCCTATAATATCTATCGCGCCGGCACCGATCGCCTCTATCCCAAGGCAGAACTGCCCTTCCTGCGCTCTCTGGGGGGCGATCGCGTCCGCACAGACGATCTCGAACTGCACCACGGCGATCGGCGCATTTCCCTGGATGTGGCCAGTACCCCGATTTTTGACGAAGGTCACGCCGTAGATGGGGCGATCGTTGCCTTTCAAGATATTACCGATCGCAAAAAAGCCCAGCAATTGCTCGCCGACTACAATCTCACCCTAGAAGAGCAAGTGGCAAAACGCACCGCCGAGTTAGAACAAACCCTCAGGGAACTGCAACGCACCCAAGCACAATTAATTCACACCGAAAAAATGTCCAGTTTGGGTCACATGGTTGGCGGCGTCGCCCACGAAATTAATAACCCGATTAGCTTTATCTATGGTAACATCACTCACGCTGGCGAATACATGCAAGATTTGCTCGAACTGATCTCCACCTATCAGCAAGAATACCCCGAACCCACTCCCACCATTCAAGATCTGACCGAAGAAATAGAACTGGAATTTATTATCGAGGATTTAGACCGCCTCTTCCATTCTATGAAAATTGGTGCCGATCGCATTCGCAAAATTGTCTTGAGCTTGCGGAATTTTTCCCGTCTCGATGAAGCGGCAATGAAAGCGGTGGATATTAACGAAGGCATCGATAGCACCTTAATGTTATTGCAATCGCGGCTGAACTCGAAGCCCAATGGTTCGGCAATTCACATCGAGAAAGCCTATGGAGAGTTACCCCAGGTCACTTGTTACGCCTCGGAAATCAATCAAGTATTTATCAATATTTTAAATAATGCCGTGGATGCGCTACAATCTCACCCGATGGATGGACAATCGCCGACCATTCGCATTAGCACTGAAGTGAACAATTGCGATCGCATCGTTATCCGCATTTCCGATAACGGGCCGGGAATTCCAGAATCCGTGCGCGGCAAAATATTCGACCCCTTTTTTACCACCAAACCCATCGGGTCCGGAACCGGATTGGGATTGTCTGTCAGCTATCAAATTGTGGTGGAAAAACACGGGGGCGAATTAACCTGTATTTCCTCCCCCGGCGTGGGCACGGAATTTACGATCTCCCTCCCGCGAGCGATCGCGGTCAAATAACAGGGGGTGCCCTCTCAGACACCCCCTCGGATTTCATATTTCGATTCTCCTGCCCTATGTCTCTGGTGGTTTTGCGGCATGGAATGCACCCAATAGACTACAATGTGGATAAACCTTTTGCTTTCCCAGTGTCCTAGTTTCCTCATGCTCGATCGCAGCGTTTCAGGGAACCATCAGAATATAGTTCAAAGGGAACCAGTTCCGTGTGCCCGTGGATATTGACTTTGGAATACACGATCTTGACAAACTGCCGAGGGTTGGGTTTATAATAATCGCGAGATAACATAGTTGGCGTCCTCCAAGACATTAGCTTTTTTCTATGCTTCTAGTATGGATCGCCAACTCCGGAATCGCCGCGATCGCGATCGCCACCCCCTGCGATCGTTTCCTGACATGCCGGCGATCGCGAGCGAGTGCGTCGGTGATTTCAGACAGAAAAATCGGTGACGGCGATCGCCCTTTTCCCCCGATGTGCCCGCGTTTCCCATCCCCCAACCGCAATTTAAAAGTCCTTGGCCCGGAAAAAACAAATTAACAATTAGCAATTGTCAAATTTCAGACATATCGAATTAACCTACCGGATTCTCCGGGGGTGCGGGATGGACTTTAAACGTGAGAACCGTTTCATCGATGCCCTTTAACTCCAGGGGACGACACTTTGCGATTTCATCATCCTCCAGATAATCTGCCACCGCCGCCGACACCAAAATCGAACCGGGGTCCGTAGCTTCTTGCAAGCGAGAGGCGATATTGACACTCGGACCGATCGCGGTATAATCAGAGCGTTCCGAGCTACCGAACATGCCCACCACAGCAGTGCCCTGATGGATGCCACAGCGGAACTGCACCGCCGGCAGGCCCTCGGCGTTCCAAGCTTCATTGAGGGCATCCAGTTCCCGGAACATTTGGCGGGCAGTCGCGATCGCGCGGCGCACTTGTTCGTTGGGCGTCAAATCTTCTGGCGCGCCAAAAATCGCCATAATGGCATCTCCCACAAACTTATCCACCGTACCCCCATTTTCAAACACCACCCGCGTCATGTGAGCCAAATACTGATTCAGCACCTCCGCCACCCGGCGAGAGCGCAAAGTATTCGCCAACTGAGTAAAGCCGACGATATCGCTAAACAGAATCGTAATCAAACGCGGTTCCGGGCGCAAATCCAACGTTAGCTCACCGGCGGCAGCCTTTTGTACCATAGAGGGAGGCAAAAACCGCTTGAGTACCGATTCAGTGAGATAGGCATTCAACTGAGCCACCCGGCGTTCCGTTTCCTTCAGCGCCAGCAAATTTCTCACTTGAGCCAGCAGTTCGCGATCGTTAAACGGTTTGGCTAGATAAGCATCCGCCCCTTTTTGCGTACCTTCGATGCGCGTATCTTCATTCACCTTCGCCGTCAGCAAAATAATCGGTATTCCCTTGAGAGTTTCCGACTCGCGAATCATCTGGATCATATCCAAACCCGAGACCAAAGGCATCATCAAATCCGCCACAATCAAATTCGGGCGATACTGACGTGTCATATCGAACCCTTCCGCGCCATTGCGCGCCAGCAAAACGCGATAGCCTTCCAAAGAGAGGATACCCGACACATAGGTTCGCAAATCCGGATTATCATCCACCACCAAAACTTTCGGTTGTCCCGGAGTATCCGCCGCCGCGCTGGGAATAGGCGAAAATTCGGCATTCTCACCTGAAGATTTGCCTCGGGTCATTGCCGGAGATTCCACCTCCACATCCGCCAATTCCACCGCCGCCCGAGAAGGCGAAACCCCCGTAGGCACCTCGATAATCCGATCCGGCGGTAAATGTGCGTTACCCACCGGAATCCAAACCGTAAACGTAGAGCCTTCCCCTTCCGCCGAGTCCACCGTAATGTTCCCGCCATGTAGTTCCACCAACTCCTTCGCCAGTGCCAACCCCAAACCACTGCCTTCATAAGAGCGGTTGGCGGATCCTTCCGCTTGACGGAAGCGTTCAAACAAATGGGGAATTTGATCCGTGCGAATGCCGATGCCGGTATCTTTAATTTGTAACAGACAATAATCTCCTGCCACCTCCAAACTGACGATAATATTACCGCCGCGCGGGGTGAATTTCATGGCATTAGAAAGTAGATTGTAGAGTACCTTATCGAATTTTTCTAAATCCAAATAAAGCTGAGGGCAAGATTGTAAATTGGTGGAGAGGGTCAAGCCTTTTTTCTGACAATAGGGGCGGAAAGTGTCCACAGTTTGGCGGACGAATGCCATTAAATCGCAGGGACGAAACATCGGTTGCATTCGACCGGCATCCAAGCGCTGCAAATCCAGCAATTGATTCACCAATCGCAACAAGCGGCGGGTATTGCGAAGGCCCATTTGAGCTTGTTCCAGGGATAATGCTTGATTGTGTTCCACGGCAGATTCCAGCGGACCCATCATCAGGGTGAGGGGGGTACGAAACTCGTGGGAAATATTTTGGAAAAATTCCGTTTTGATGCGATTGAGTTCCAGGAGGCGTTCCGCTTGTTGGCGAGTTTTTTGATAGAGACGAGACTGCTGCACCGCGATCGCCGCTTGCGCCGCCACCGCCTCCGCCAGTTCGATATCCGAAGGTTGCCAATGACGCGGCGCGGTGGTTTGTCGCAGAGAAATGCTGCCAATAATGTGACCGTCAGAAATCAGAGGAACCACCAGCAGCGCTCTCGCCGGCGATCGCAACGGTAAATCCAGGACATTAAACCCCGGTTGTTCTTCCAGATCGTCGATCGCCACTACAGCTTGAGTATGGAGGAGTTGCTGCAGCACCGGATTGCCCGCGATCGGCACCACCGATCGCGGCAATTGGGAAGGCAATTGGCTCATTGCCCCCTGCAATTCTTCTGAAGCGCAGAATATATCCTCCATCCCCCCCTCAGCGCTTTCGTCACTGGTTCTCACCGCCGAAGGCGCTTGTTGCACTTCCTCTTCCAGGGCCGCATCGTACAATCCCACACACTGGACGAACTCATCATCCTCCGTCCACAACGACAGGGCACAACCATCCACTTGCAACCCTTTGCCCAGTTGATAGGTAATCGCCGAAAAAATATCTTGCGGATTGAGACTCGAGCGAATTGCCGTAGTAATCGTATTCACCAGCGCTTCCCGCTTCGCCAGCGCCTGCACTTGCTCGTAAGCCCGGGCCTGAGACAGGGACAACGCCGCCTGATCCGCCACCATAAACACCAACTGCACCTCATCGTCTTTCCACACTCGGCGTTCCCCACATTGGTGCAGCGCCAGTACCGCCATCAAGTCCAAGCGAAACATTAGAGGTACCATCAGGGTGGAGCGAATATCCGTCGCCTTCAACGCCTGCCGACGTTCCCACAATTGCGGCGTTGTCCCTTGCAGGCGATCGTCGTTTTCCACATCGTGAATCACCTCAATATCCTGGGTTTCCCACACCGTCTGCGATAACCGCTGAGAATTCACCTCGATAGAGAGGGAATCCACCGATCTAGAGTCGCGGGTGTTTTCCCGGGCATCGCGGAGGATGCTCCCATTGGACTTGCCGCGATCGCCCTCTCGCCGTTGATAGACAAACCATTCTTCACTCAACTGCCCATGTTTGAAAGGGCGCAGAATGCAGTAACTCGCCTCGAACATCTGACCCAGGGTTTCCACGATGGTTTGCAGAATCTGCGCTTCCGTGGTGCGAGAGCGAATCGTGTTGGTAATCGCATTCAGCAGGGATTCTTGGCGCAGGGTGCGGCATAGTTCCCGGGTGCGCGCTTTCAAGACATTGTGGGTATCCAGCGCTTGCGCCACCAGCGCCTTGAGTTCCTCCGCATTCCAGGGTTTGGTGACGTATTTGAACACCTTCCCGGCGTTAATCGCATCTACCAAGTCATCCACATCCGTGTAGGCGGTCAGGATGATGCGGATCGCATCTGGGTATTGCGTGGCGGTGACGCTGAGAAACTCGGTCCCGCTCATCTGCGGCATCCGCTGATCGGAAATAATCACCGCAATGTCTCCCTCTTTGGCGAGGATTTTCAGTGCCTTGGGTGCGTTTTCTGCCGTGAGCACGTGATAGTCTCGATAGAAGGTGCGGTAAAGCAAGTCGAGGTTATCCGGTTCGTCATCGACGACCAGAATTTTCGGCTTACTGTGGTTTTCGATACTCATGCACCGCGCTCCTGCTTTGAGGGGAGAATGACGTGAACAAGGGTTGGGGTGAATGGGCATCCCGGGAAGATTGCCACTGTGAAAGCATCTCGCCCCAGGGGTGGGTTTTGCTGGGTGCCCCTTCTTTTGGTGCCAGGGAGGGGGGGTGGGCGATCGCCAACCCGGGGTCGCTCCCAATAGTGATGATGCCCCCTTTTCTGCGATGATGCAACTCACCCCCGATCGATTCTAAAATTCTGCCCAGAGATTGGCGACAGTTGCGTGATTTGCCCCCCTTCTTTCGCTGCTACGGCGGATCCCATGCCTCCTCCCATGACTGTTGTGGTGTTTCCCCCCGGTTTGCCCTGTGAATCATCGAAAAAAATCCCTCTAGATTCGCGATCGCCCCTGCAACCGCCATCGAATTGCCTGGTGGGCAAACACTCTTTTTAAAATAACCTTTCGCGATGGATATTAGTGGGAGTTAGAGAACGGTTTGGGTAATTTTATAATCTCGATGCAGGTGCATTCTGCACAATGCAACTTCAGAGAATCTGTCCCAATCAGGCACTTTCAGCGCGAGCAAGGGGAACTTTCACCGGTAATTCGATAATGAACTCGCATCCGCCGTCGGGGGGCGTCTCAAACCACAGTCGTCCCTGATGTTTTTCCACCACGATTTTATAAGCAATGGATAAGCCCAAACCCGTGCCCATGCCCACCGGTTTGGTGGTGAAAAACGGGTCGAAAATTTTGTTTTGACAAGTGCGATCGATGCCACAACCGCGATCGCGAATCCGAATCTGAACCCACTCGTCGCCGGGAGTCGTGCGGGCAAATAACGGGCGCACTCGGCTCGATTTGCACAGCGTTTGGGTGGTGACGATAATTTGGCGCGGGTTGCAATTCCTCCTCGCACCACAATTCCCAGAGGATTCCCCCGCGATCGCTGCCGTTTGTTGCAAGCGTTCTGCTTGTCGAATCGCATCGATCGCATTGCCAAACAGATTCATAAACACTTGATTGAGTTGTCCCGGATAACAAGGCAATCGCGGAATTTTTCCATACCGTTTTACCACTTCAATATCCGGCAGTCGATGAGCCAGTAAAATCGCGGTGCTATCGAGTCCTTCATGGATATTTGCTTCCTTGAGTTCCGCTTCATCCAGTCTGGAAAAGTTGCGAAGGGTCAGGACAATTTCTCGCACTCGTTCTGCACCGCATTGCATGGAATTGAGGATTTTGGTTAAATCACTATGGATAAAATCAAAATCAATTTGAGATTCAAATTCGGCAATATCTGGCGGAAGTTCGGAATAATGGGTATGATATTTTTCGACTAATTCTAGCAAATCTTGCAGGTAGTTGGTCACATGGGGAACATTGCCGTAAATAAAATTAATCGGATTGTTGATTTCATGGGCCACTCCGGCGACTAATTGACCGAGACTGGACATTTTTTCGCTTTGTACCAGTTGCGCTTGGGTAGAGTGCAACGAGGCAATTAACTGGTTTTTTTCCTCCAGGGATTTTTTCAGTTGTTCGGCTTGAGCTTGGGCGTTGAGGGCTTGTTGTTGCGTGCGGTTGTACAACTGCGCCTGAGTCATAGCGATCGCCAGTTGCAAAGCAACCGCTTCCACAGCGGCAAGTTCGTCTTTGTTCCACTGGTAGGATTGCGGTTCGATCGCCAATAGATGACCCAATAACGTATCTCGCTCCCAGATCGGGGCACTGAGCAAACTGCCGATTTGCATTTGCTGAAACATCGCCCGTTCCGATTCGCTAAATTCAGCGGATTGAGTATTGGCGATCGCGCTAACTTCTTGCCCGAGGAGTCGTTGCACCAAGGCAGAATCGCACTCCCCCAAATTGATTTCCATGCCAATTTGCAGGGGGTCTTCACTGTGCAGAGGGCAGCGATTGTCGCGACAAGCCCGGTGGGCAATCCGCAACTTGGTGGTACTCAGGGGCGTGGGAACCGAAAACACGATGAAATCCGCCTGGGTGAGTTGTAGCAGTTGTGCCAAAGCGGTGTTAATCGTGGTTTCGAGATCCAAAGAGCTGCGAATGCGAGCGGCGATCTGATAGAGGACTTGCTCCCGTTCCGCTCGCGCTGTAGCGCGGTTGTAGCGACGTGTATTCGCCAACGCGATCGCCCCTTGTTGCGCCACCATTTCGCCCAATTTCATTTCCTGGGTATTCCACAGGCGACAGGATTGATTCTGACTCACATACACTGTCCCCAAGGGGCGATCGCCATCAAAAATCGGCACCATCAAGGTAGAATGCAATCCGGCGCACAGCAGCAGCAGACGTTCCACTTCCGGCATGCGCGCGGTTTCCACATCTTCCGCCACCCACGCCCTGCGCTGGCTGACTAAGGCATCCCATTCCGTTCCCGCCCCCAATTTTAAGCTCAGTCCCAAGGGGACTTCCTCGGCGGCGGAACTCATCGGATCCCTATCCCTAGCCGAATGAGATGCCACCACAGTAAGCGTCTGCGCCACTTGGTCGTACATTATCAACCCGGCACAGTCGGCATCTAACGCAGCGCACATTTGCTGCACGATCGCCTGATAGACTTGCTTCTCATCCAAAGAGTGATGAATCTCTGCGGCGATCTGGTTCAACCTTTCTAAGGAGGCGCGCTTGCCCCGGGGGAATTCTATTCCGCTGCCCGGACCGTGGCGGGGGGGCTGAGCTTGCGCCCCGGGATCCTCCCCGGCGTTTTCACCCCTGTCCCCCGCAGATGTTGCCCCTATCGGCGGGCGATCGCGCTCCCCCTGTCGTTTTTCATTGCACAAACCACGCAATTTGTCAACCGTAGTCGAATCGATCTGACCGAGAAACGCCAAACACTCCAGCCAGCCAGCAGTCCAAGCGCTTTGTTCCGCTTCGGAACCGAACTGGCTGAGTTGAGTCTGTCGCTGTAGTAGTTCCGCGATCGCGTGGCGATATCGGTGCCGGATCGTGGAAACCACGTCTTGAGAGTTAAAGGGAAAAATATCTGCACTCATAGGCATTTTGCGGCATACTAATATGGGTAATGATTATTTAGTTTTCCTTAAAGTTTGTTTTCTTTAGATTGACTTAATCTTTTGCCTGCCTCATCTGGCTATGTTATAACCTTGCTAGGGGTAGGATTAGAGACCCGATGGCGTTTGTTTTTTCACGAGATTTCAATGTGAACTGCTCTTCCAAAACATCCCCCACCCAGGGCTACGATCGCCCCATCAAACCGATAGGCTCGCCGGTGCGGTTTGTCATCCGACCCGCCCATGCTAAGGATCTGCCCAGATTGGCCGAGATATTGGCCGATAGCTTTCATCCCCGGGACGGACTGATGACATTCGTTCATCCAGTATTGCGCTTGGGAATCTATGAAGATCTGCGAAACCGAATGCGGAACAGATCTCCACACTACATTTGCTTAGTGGCACAAATGCCGAGTGCCACCACCCCCTCGCCGTCGAATGATTATCCCGCAGGGGATCCGCAGGCGATCGCACCTTCCTCCTCAGACCCCCTCATCGGTACAGTGGAAATGAGCCTGCGCTCCATTCATCCCTGGCAAGTCGGATGCACCCAATTCCCGTACTTGTCCAATTTAGCCGTGGCCAATAGCGATCGCCGTCAAGGTGGTGCCACCCAGTTACTCTCGGCCTGCGAGCAAATTGCCCTAGAGTGGGGGTTTCGCGAAATTTATCTCCATGTCTTGGAAAATAACCCTCCCGCACAGCGGCTTTATTATAAAGCAGGGTACCGCGTGCGCTCCATTGAGTCAAGTTTTGCCAGTTGGGTCTTCCGACAACCCCGACGGATGCTCCTGCACAAACACCTCCAGCCCCCTTCTCCCCCTTAAGGCGCTCCCTCCCCCCAGACTTCATCACCGCCCTAGAGGCAATACTCACCACTCGGCAGTTTTGTCAACCCCCTCCCCTTATCCCCTGAAGCGCGGTTGGCGGTCCGAAAAACCCCGTCCATAACCGACTGAAGCGCGGGGCTAAACTTCTGTCACACTTGATATCCCCTGCCGCATTTCCCCATCCATTGCCCGGGAATCTCTCAAATGGAGGAGCAAAACCATCCGATGATGTTGTAACCTTAAATTGCATATTACAAGAGCTAGAAGAGGTACAGGTGGAAAGGCACGAGTCCGTAACTGCCTGGTGAAAGACGATCGCAAAACCTGACCGTCGCTTTTCCCCCTTTGGCGGTAGAAAAATTAAAACGCTTCTAGGAGGCAGAAATTCCCCGCCTGCAAAGACGCGAGCGATCTGGCCGCATTTCAGATAGAATATCCCGCCATCAACCCTTTTGCGTTCCCCGCTTTACCCTTTCTTTAACAAAACTGCCCCCTTCTTTAACATTACTTATTCAAAATCCTTTTAATTAAAAGACAAAATTGCGTCATCCTAGAAATAGGGGAAAAACTCCGTTCTCCATATCTCTTCCTGGCTCACCGGAGATCCCCAATAACCCTTTGTAGCTGCTTGGATATTCCGGTTTTACCCCAGGAGTTGACTGACATGTGTATGGATCGCCAGCCACCCTACAATTCAACCACTGAGGCACTTGCCTTTCCAGAAAACCATTCGATGGCAAAGCCTCAGTCGAGGTCTCATCGAGGCAAAGATGAGGACTCACATCCCTCGCGTGCGTTGGTTAAATATTTCAATCCCTCGGAAATCCTAACTCAACTCAACAGCGGACAGCTTCTCGTGGTAGATAGTCGGCGTCGCAACGGTTTGATTATCTACAAACACTTTCATGCTGAATTTGCAGGTCCGGGTGCAGCCGTAGGCGGTATTTTCGATATTGATTCCCAAAAAACGATTCCCGTGGGGGACAGCATCTTGCTTTATCCCGACACCTACGAACAACGACAAAAAGCCTTTGGGATTCGTCGCCAATGGATTCGCTTAGTAGAACAAATAACCGCGACCCCGGTGCCCCTACAGCGCACCCAAATGCTGCTGACCCAGTTTGAAAAATATTTTGATGCAGAAACGGTTGCTAGAGTGCCGGATGAGGCGATCGCCCGCTTAGTAGGGGTACTACCACAAACCGTGCGGATAGTGCGCCACTCGATAGCAAATCCTGGCATCGGCGTCTTGGTGTAAGGGCGAGTCAGTTGTCCGCTGGGAACTGACAACTGACAGACTCCGGGGAAATTTAAGCCAAAGAAGCGATCGCCCCTTTCAATCGCTGCACCGTGCGTTTATTTTCCTCTGGCGTGCCCACACTAACGCGCAAACCGCCACCGGTATGGCGAATTAAAGTCCCCTCCGCTTTCATGTGCCCCACAATCCGCGCCAGCGCCCCATTCATCAACTCGGGAGGCGTGTTTTTCAGGCGCAAATAAATAAAATTGGCCGCACTGGGCCACAGTTGCAATTCCGGGAGTTGGCCGATCGCCGCAAATAAATCATCGCGCGAGGCAAGAATTTGCGGGATAATCGCCAGTAGCTCTTGCCGATGGCTCATCGCCAAGGTTGCCGCCGCTTGAGAAAATGCCGGCAGGTTGTAGGGGAGGCGGATTTTTTCCAGGGCGGCAATCAATTCCGGATGGGCGATCGCGTATCCTACCCGCAATGCCGCTAAGCGAAACGCTTTGGAAAAGGTTCGCAAGATAACCCAATTGGGATGCTGCGGCAACAAATCCACCACGCTGGTTTGGCTGAATTCAAAATATGCCTCGTCGATCGCCACCAAGATATCCGGGGGTAACGAGCGGATCCAGTCCAGTTCCGCCTCAGTCAGCGGGTTCGCCGTAGGAGAGTTGGGGTGAACCACAAACACCACTCGCACTGGGGGATTTTGAGTGGCGGCGATCGCCTCGGTGGCGGCGGCAATATCAATTTCAAAGTTAGCCTCCTGGCGTCCTACCTCCACCACCGGAATCCCTAGGGTATGGGCGAGAATGGCATACATGGAAAAGGTGGGATTCGCCACCAGAATCGAGCCTTCTCCCTTCAAACAGGTGGCAATTAACAGCGATCGAATCAATTCGTCCGAACCATTACCCAGGGAAATGTGGGCGGCGCTGAATGCCTGACCCTCCAAATTGGCTCCCTCGCAAACATATTCGGCGATCGCTTGTTTTAACTGGGCCTGACTCCCGTCGGGATAGCGATTGGTCTCGATCTGCTGCTGGTAGATCCATGCCAGTTTTTCTTTCAGAACCGCAGGCAAATCATAGGGACTTTCGTTGGTATCCACGCGATCGCGATCGCGGGGCACCACCGGGGTCTCATCCGTGGCACTTCCCGGATGGGGGGTGTAGGCACTCAGTTGGGCTAAATCTGAGCGGATAAAACTGAGCATAAGAGTCTTGAAACCTTTCAATGCAGTTAGGGTGCAAGCACCTTTCTCATCAGTATCCGTCTCACTGTCCCCTTCCGGCAATAGCAGGCGCGCCAATCTGGGGCGGCGACACCCAGGAGAGCCTCCCTCAGACGGGGTTTTCCGGGACTTCCACAGAACCTTCGCCCTCCGGATTGAGACACTGCAGGCTCCACCTGGATTTCTGGGCACAACCCTGACCCTCGCGGTTTCCGAGAAGTTGAGGCATCGCCCCTGATTTTTCCTTCCGTAGTTGTGTTATTGTGAACGTTGACAATTTAACCTCATCATTGTAGAGAATACGGAAACTGATTGTGGACAAGATTAAACTAGCGATCGTGGGCATTGGTAACTGTGCGAGTTCGTTAATCCAGGGCATTTACTTTTATAAAGATAAAACCCCCGAAGAGGCGATCGGCTTAATGCACTGGGAAATTGGCGGTTACAAACCCAGCGATATCGAAGTGGTGGCCGCCTTTGATATCGACAAAAGAAAAGTCGGCTTAGATGTGTCTGAAGCCATGTTTGCTCCCCCCAACTGCACGACCCAATTCTGCGAGTCTATCCCAGAAATGGGCGTTAAAGTCAGCATGGGCAAAATTCTCGATGGCTTCTCCGAGCATCTGGTTAATTATGCAGATAAATATACTTTTATTCCCAGCAGTACCCCAGAACCCACCCGAGAAGAGGTCATTCAAACTTTAATCGACTCTGGCGCGGAAGTGTTGGTAAACTATCTCCCGGTGGGGTCGGAAGAAGCTGCTGCCTTCTATGCCGAATGCTGCTTAGAAGCTGGTGTGGCATTTGTAAATTGCATTCCGGTGTTTATCGCCAGCAATTCCTTGTGGGCAGATAAATTTGCAGCCAGAAACTTGCCGATTATCGGCGACGATATAAAATCCCAACTTGGCGCAACTATCGTTCACCGAATGCTCTCGGATTTATGCAAGAAAAGAGGCGTCAAGCTGGAGAAAACCTATCAGCTTAATACCGCCGGAAATACCGACTTTCTGAATATGTTAAATCGCACCCGCCTCAAGTCGAAAAAGGAATCAAAAACCGAGGCAGTGCAGTCGGTGTGCGAAACCAGATTAGACGATGAAAATATCCACGTCGGCCCGAGCGATTACGTGCCGTGGCAAAAAGACAATAAAGTGTGCTTTATTCGGATTGAAGGCAAGTTGTTTGGCGATGTGCCGATGAATCTGGAATTGCGCTTGTCCGTGGAAGATTCTCCCAATTCCGCCGGGGTGGCGATCGATGGGATTCGCTGCTGCAAATTGGCACGCGATCGCGGTTTGGGCGGCGTCCTCTATTCGCCCTCTTCCTACTTTATGAAGCATCCCCCCACACAATATCCCGATGCCGATGCTTACCGCATGACCGAGGAGTTTATCAACGGATATCGAGAGTTTTAAGGGGGTCAATTGTCATTGGTCATTGGTCAATTGTCATTGGTCATTGGTCAATTGTCATTGGTCATTGGTCAAGATGCCGGGGGGAGGATATCAAAACTCGAAGCGATTGCGATCGCCGGACCACTGCTGCAAGCTGTAACCGCTGGTGCCTTCCACCACTAACACGGGCAGTTCTGCGTCGGGTAAATCGGCGATACCAGTGACGGATTGGGCGGCGGCGGTGGTGAGTTCGCTGTAAATCAGCGCTCCTTGGTCGTTGAAAATTAAGGTGCGGGTGCGGTAAGGGGTGCCGTTGTTGGTTTGGGGGAGTCGCGATCGCACCAAGGCATCCGATCGCAGGGTGAGAACCGCCTCGGACAAACCATTCCCGGTTAAATCCAACGATTGCACCAACCACCCGCCAAGCTGTTTGAGCATTTGGTCCGGGGAAGGCACCTCTGCGGGGGGTAACTGACCCCCCGCTTGCAATTCCTGCCATAAGGCGGGCAGCATTTTGCCGATCCAGTCGGGGTCTTGGCGCTTTAACTGAGCTAAGGTCATGGTATCGGGCGATCGCCATTTCAATGCCGAATCGGTGAGGGCGAGGGCTTTAGTCCCCTCACCCGCCACCAAGGCGGGAATCCCTTCCCCACTGGCTAATAACAGCAAATCTCCTTGTTGCAGTTGCACCGCCTTTACCGTAGCGAGTACGGTACGGGTAGCTCCATTGGGCAATCCGCTGAGAATCTGAACCTGCGGGTCATTGTGCAATCCCAACTCTTTCCAAAACTGGCTTACCCGGGTGTTAGAAGAGAACTGGATTTCATTAAATGGCTTTTGTCGCCAGCGTCGCGAGTCGTGAAATCGCGAAACCCGCAATTGATACCACACCTGTCCCGGTGAGAGTTTCAGGGACTCCCCCGATCGCGGCAAGCGCCAATCCTGGGGCTTCACTTTAGTGAGGTTCCATGCCGTACCCACGATTTGACTTTGATGCTGCTTCAGGTTTTCCCGGGCGATCGCCGAGGCTTGCTTATCGAGCAAATCGTACATCCGCTCTGTGAGTTCTGGGGTATTTTGCCCTTGTTCTTCAAACCAGGCGATCGCCTCTGCATCGTCATAACGCGCCGCCAGGAGCAACACCCCCCACAGCTTCGCCTCTGCGAGGGACGGATTCACCAACACTGCAGTTTCCACCCGGTTCCACAAATCCGGTTTCTCCTCTTTCAGCGCTTCGCGCATGTCCTCTCCTTGGGACAACTGCGCCTCGAACACCTCCAGCCCTTGTTTCCAATTGCCATCGATCAGCGCCGTCCGCACTTGCTGCGCCGGGTTTTCCCACTGTCCTTTGGCCTGCTTTTGCGCCATTTGCGCGTGAAACCGCATCAAATCTAACTGTCGCTGCGCCATCTGCGGCCAATTTTCATCGGCGTTGTCTTGCTTGACCGAAGCCATTAATTCCCACGCCGCCGACCACAAGCCGCTTTTTGCCAACAGCAAGGCGTCTTTATAGGCGCGACTCGAAAGGGCCGGGGTGAGGAGGGAAATCTCTTCTAGGGCGTAGGGATTGAGAAAAAACTGCTGTTGCGTTAGGGAGAAGATTTTCACCTGCGGTTCGAGTCCCACGGTTTGGTCGATGACTAATTCCGGGTCTCCCTCCCCGGTGACTTCTTCCCAGCGAGGAGAATGACCCCCCGGACTGGACCACTCGGCCATCACACTTATGTGTGCCGTTTCCGGATTGTAGTGCAGGACTTGCCCATAAGTGAGGTGAACTTCCCCCACCTTGCGCTTCCCGCTCAGGTTGAACCAAATTCCCTTGTCTGGTGCGTTGTCAAAGCGAGCGATTTGGGTCAGGGGTTGCGGCCCGTTCAAGCCAAAGCCGAATTCTTCTACGTTACTTAAAGGAGATATCACAAACGAGCGTTCCGGGCCGACGATCGCCAGTTGGTTAATAAGCTGATAATAGGGTTCGCGATCGCGGGGATTGTCCGGGTTGAACACCGGCTGATACACCCGCAATTGCGCGAGCTGCTGGCAAGTTTTCCCCTCGGCGGACTCTCCAGATTTACCCTGACAACGCACCTCTTCCAACACCGGAAGCAGCAGTTGCGGGTCTTGTCTGGCAGAGGTCTCGGTTTTGTCCGCCGATGAAGAATCCAGAGACAAGGGCGGGGAAGGAAGCACTCCCCCGGCGCGAATCTGAGCCTGGATTTCAGCCAGAGTTTTGGGGGTTTCTTTGTTGGCGATCGGCACTTGACTCCACGCCGGGAACCAGGATTGGAGCCAGGTGACAGATTGCGGATCGGTTAACAGCTCGAAGCTCAACCACGCGCCGCCAAACAGAACCGTGGCACTGCTGGATAAGGCGGCGATCGCCCCGAGGATTCCTTTCCATTGGGGCACTCGTCCAAGAGTCGGCGGCGTTGTCTTCCGGGAGGGCGATCGCGACCGACGTTTGGCTGTGGGTCGCCCGCCGCGCGATCGACGGGGGGGACGTTTCCCGGTAGATTGGGGGAGGGCTGCTCGCTTGCGAAGGTTGTTATTCATCCGAGCCTCTATCACTAGGGATGATATTTTTCTATCATGCCGCGAGGATCTGTGTGGGGAATCCGTTGCACCTGATGGCAAAACTGCCCCCTCGGCGATCGCCACGGCTAGGGGCGAATTTACTCGGAAAGAAGGCTCTGTAGCAGCTTTTCGTAGCGCTTCCCGGCCACTTCCCAGGTAAATTCCGATTCCACCAGCGATCGCGCGTTTTTTGCCAATTTCTCTCGCAACCCTCGTTGCTCGAATAAGCGACTGATGGCACTGACATATTCGCTGACTTGATTGGCCCGCAAGGCGCGCAAGGGCACGCCTTCGCCATCCACCCTCAACCCTTCCAAACCGCGATCGCTCGCCACCACCGGGGTTCCCGCCGCCATTGCTTCTAGGGTTTTATTCTTAATCCCATATCCGGTTCGCATCGGCACCACGCAAACCGCAGATTTGTGCAGGTACTCGACCACCGAAGGTACCTGCCCGGTGACGGTAACTCCCGGTTGTTTCCCTAATTCTAAAATCTCCGATCCGGGTCTGGCTCCCACTAACATTAAGGTGGCATCGGGATAGCGCAGGCGCACTAAGGGAAATACCTCTAAGGCAAAGAAGCGCACCGCATCGATATTGGGCAAATTATCCATCGCCCCCACAAAGGCAATCTGCTTTCCTCCCGGATCTGAGGGTCGATAGGTAAATCGGCTCAAATCTACCCCGTTGGGAATCACTTTGATTTTACTCTGAGGGGTGAATTCTTGAATCTGTTGCCGATCTTCATCGGTAGTGACGGCTATGGCAGAAAATTTAGCGCAGTAGTCCCGTTCGTACTGTCGCAGGAGGGGCAATTGCAGGCGATCTCGCCACTGTTTTTCTGAGGTTCCGGTCTCCAGTTGCTGGCGACAGGTGGCATACACGGAACTGTGAATATCCACCACGCTGTTCACCTGCGCCTGCCACTCGGGACGCACGTAAATCTCGTTGGCGCTATGCTCGCAGGTGATGACGAATTCTGAAGCCACATCGGTGGTTATCAGGGTTTGCACGTAGCGATCGACCCACTGCTGCATTTCGGGCACGTAATTGTGCAGCACCGAAGGCGGCGTCCCCTCCCGCATGAAGTTACTAAACCGCTTCACTTTCCCCCAGATGCCATCATTCTTCGGGCCGCCAGGACGCGGGAAAATCGCTAACTCCTCTACCCAGGCGCGCAAGGCTTCTACTTCTTCATCGGTAACGTCCTCAGCTCGCTGAGTGACTAAGGTGACGTGATGGCGTTGGGTCAAATATTTCATTAAATTAAATGTCCTGACCTGGGTTCCTCCTCGAGTGGGGGGATAGGGAAAGGTGGAAGAGAGCATTAAAATTTTCATACAAAAAAAAAGACTCGGATAAACTACTACTATAGTAATCACAGTGGAAGTCCGACTTTCCTTTTATATGTGGCTCGCTCCCGAGCGCTCATTTGCATGGAGAGGCAGGGCTACTTCTAACTCAAGGAGCATCCTAAATGCACTCGTTTGGTATTTACACCCTGGCTAATGATGCGGTTTACGACCAGTTGGTGGCATTGCTCAATAGTATTGAGGCTAATGTCAGTTCGGAGATTCCGGTTTGCGTTATTCCTTATGACGATCGCATTGAAAAAGTAAGGCAAGAGCTCAAGGATCGCGATAATGTTACTCTTTATGCGAACCAATCGGCGATCGAACGCTGGGAAGCTTTTGCACGAGAGGTGTGGTTTCACTATCCCAAACAAGCACGAGGCCGCATTACATCCCGTTCTTGGTTGTACCAAGGTCACTCGATTCGAAAAATGTCGGCTTTTGAGGGCGATTTTCAGAAGTTTGTGTTTTATGATGCCGATACTTTGGCCATGAAGCCCCTGGATGATGTGGTTGAAAAACTCGACCGTTATGATTTTGTTTTTGATGACTGGGAACATGCAAAGTCTCGCCCGGTGGCAACTTTAAATTTAAGCGAGATTGAGGCATCGGGCAAGTATGAAGAGGCAGAGGTGCGCGCTAAAATGCACTGCTCTAGCTTTTTCGGTTCCAAGCGGGGAATTTTTGCACCTGATGAACTGGCGGCAATAAAAAAGCGGTTGCTGGAAGAAGGAGAAGTTAGCTGGATTAATTTGTGGTGGAGCGATAACTGCTTATTTAATTATCTGACGTTGGTCTGCGATCGCCCGCTTTTTAATTATACCCTCAGTCCGAAAGGGGAAGAAATTACCGGAAACTGCGCCGACTCCGATCCGTTTGTCAATATTGACAATAAACTTTACAATCAGCAGGGACTCAAGCCCATTTATCGCATTCACTATATGAACTTTTCTGCTAAAGAGTTCGCACGCTTGAGTCAGGGGGAAGCGGTGGATATTCCGCACCGAGATGTATTTTTACACTATCGATTTCTCAAAGAACCAGACCGGAAACCTCAAGAATTGAACCCCCCCGGCATGCTGGAAAAAAGTCGCAGATGGCAAGAAAAAGCCGTGCAAAAAGTTAAAAGGACTCTGCTAGCAATCCAAAGCAGTTTTTAAGCAAAACCTTCAAGCAAGAGGACAAAAGTGATGAGGAGTCTGTTCGGAGAGAGGAAAGCTAGAGTGAGCCGCCCCCTATCGTCGCTTGATTCTTTTTCAGACCTATCTCAACCGGATTGGGGAGGGCTTGCTATTTGCATCAGGAGTGCGTTTTGAGGGGGCGATCGCATACAGCACCGGCAGGAGTAATACTCAATCCGGTTTGTGAAACTCCGTTTCTGTCAGGGCGCAGATGAGAAGCTATGTTCTTGTACCCCCACCTTTCCAGGGGAGGGGACTTTTTTAGACAAGCTCCACCGGATGCCGTATCAGCAGAAAGCTATTTTTGAACCTTTCTCAAATGATTTCCTAATATTTCTAGGTGCTTGAGGCTTAAGTTAATAACATTTGGTAAATGAGCTTGAATTTGAGCTTTAATTTGGTCTCTACATCGCCAAGCTTCATCAAAAGCCTCTATCCATTTTTCTACCGAATCTGTGGTGTTAGCAACCGGGCCAGGATTGTCAAACATTTGCAACATACCATCGACTTTAAACTGATGACGAATGCACAGAAAAGGACATTCAGCTTTGGCTGCAAAGATGGTGGGATGATAGCGATGGCTGATTGCAAATTCAGCCTGTTTGTACAAATACATTTGGGCTTCGGCATTGTAGCCAGAATCCAAAACCTCAATCCAATCCGTTTTTTGCGTAAATTCTGCTATTTTTTTCGTCAGATATTCTTCCAGAGAATCCCCATAAAAATGAGGAATAATCAGCAATTTACACCCGGTTTTATCGATTGCATGCTTCAAGAGGCCACCCATTTTGGGAATATAAGATGACGGGTCGAAAGGAACGACATTGCCATCAACGTCAAAAAACGATGTTTTGTTTAAGACAACAACAATAAATGGTTTTTCTTCAAGTTTTTTCAACACTGCGTTAAATTTATCTAATTCAGTTGGAGCGAGAAATTCTCCTAAACTTGAACTCGGATGAGCAAAAACGAGGTCAGAACCCATAGATTTGTCTATTTGGATGGGCAACTCACTCAAATGCGATAAACTGACCGGTTCTCGAACGGTCCAGAACGCTGCGTTTTTTAAAATGGCCTTGCGAATTATGTTTCTGCGCTGATTCAAAAACGGTCCGGCACTGGTTGCGAGAATTCCAAACGGAACGCGGTTACTATTACAAATGGCTAGCTGTAGTAAACACAGCCACTCAGACTGAGGTTTTAGATCGCCTAAATAGGGTCCAGCCGGGGAACTGATGACAAAATCATGTGCGAAAAACTGTTGAGCTTGTGGTTGTAACGCTGGGGGAAAAAGTAAGCCGATTAATCCGCGCATTTGCCGAATTTTTTTGGGAGTTTTCGGAAAAAGTCGATCCAGCTTTAACCATGGCTTTGTTTCTACATTAGCAAATCTTTTTAGATCGACTCTGTTATTGACATAAACGGTTGTCTGAACGTTCATATCGAGGGATTTCAGATAATGCAAGAGGGAACTCAACATGGCTTCATCACCACGGTTACTACCCCAGGCATTAACAATTCCAATATTTAATGCCTTATTTGCGCCTAAACCTTGAGGTTGGTCAATCATAATACGAACCGTCTAAAAGTGACAATTTTTCTAGAGTGAAAGCTTAAGACTTGTAAATTTCAACGAGTCGGTCATTCAGCTTGGCAATATTATAATCTTCCTGCACCCGCTTCCGCCCCGCTTCACCCATTTCGGGCCACTGTTCTGGATGCTGAATTAAAAATTCTAGTTTTTCCGCTAAGCTGTCTGCATCCCGTTCGGGAACCAAAAATCCAGACCGGCCATTTTCCACCAGTTCGGGAATGCCGCTATGGTAGGTACTCACCACGGGCAACCCCATTGCCATTGCTTCCATTAACGTTCCGGGAATGCCTTCTTTATCTCCATCCTTGCTCGTCACGCTGGGGGCAAGCAGAATATGGGACTCATTCAAAATCTCGATGATTTCTGCTTGCTGTTTCCACCCCAGCAGATCGACTTGCGATTGTAACCCCAGTTGTTCGGTTAACCGCTCGAATCTATTTCTCATCCAGCCATCGCCGACGATAGTATATCGCAAATTCGGATAAGCTTTGGCGAGTTTGGCTGCGGCGCGAATCCCGTATTCAATGCCTTTTTTTTCGGTAAATCGACCAATAGTGACTAGCCGAATTTCGCCGGTTTCACTGGGTTGACGCGGTTGAAAAGAAAAGCGATCGCAGTCAATTCCCGTCCGATGAACGATAATTTTATTTTCATCGCACCCCAGTTCGATCAGCTTATTCTTCCAATGCTCGGTAACCGGAAGAAATAAATCTCCGCGCGGGAATAACCATCGAGAAAAATCATCTTTTAGGTTGGGCAGTTCTTTGGACAGGTCAAACCCGCGAAACGAAGTCACTAATTTTCCCTGTAACAAGCCGATATCTTTGAGAAGCGCACCTTTAATGCCATGCGACCCAAACTGGCAGTGGACGATATCGTAGGGTTTTTTATCGAAAAGATGTAGTGCGGCAAAAGGCAACAGCCATGAGGAGGAGTAGTCTCCATATTTCGTCACATTCAAGGCGCGACCTAACACCACGGGATTTTTATAAAAATTCAGCAGCAGCAAACCCACTCCCTTGATCCAGCGCTTGACTAAATTGGGGGAAAGTCCGGCGCGGTAGTAAGTCCGTTCCAGCAACTTATATTTTTCTACATCCGGATGAATTTTTGCCTCATTTCTCGGATTATCGGCATAAATATCTACCTCATGGCCGCGCTCTATCAAGCCGACAATTTGATTTAAAATAAACGTTTCCGATAAAGCCGGAAAATGCGTTACGATAAAAGCAATTCTCATATTCGGTATGCCCAAAAAATCTGAATAACTTGTTGCCCTAAAAAAACGATATTAGGATTAACTTTTTCCCAACACTTTTTAGTAGATGCATTGTCAATCCTGCCATAAATTGGACGAAAAATATCGCCTTCAACCACAGAAGATGCTAATTAACGGGAGGGGCAAGCGATCGGCACTCACCGCACGGATGAAGGAGTGGTGCTTTTTCAGATCCAACTCGATTCATACGCTATTCTACCACAATCCCCTAGCAAGTCAACTGTATTCGCCGAAGGGGGAGGTAAGCTTGCACAGCGATTCGTTCGGATCGTTCTGCCATTGGAATGCCAGGAGTCGGGAAGCGAAAGCAACAAATCTTTATAATTTTTCCAGCGCTTAGATCCGCGCTATACCAGAGGGTAAAGTAAATCCACCAATGCAAGGCGGCTCTATCCCCCGCAACGGATTCCCAGATTGCTGGGGGGGGTTTGCCGTCTCAGCGCGCCATTTTTCGGGGAGAGAATCGATCGCGTCAGTCCTGTTATGATAAAAACTCGGCGACCCTCGCTCAAACTGTCCAACCCAAGCCATAAGTCTGCTAACATCAGCCCAATCAAAATCAAACCGTATTCTCAATAAGTCATTGGCTGGATATCTTTCAACTAAAAATCAAATGGATTCGTTCTCGGACAAGGAGCCTGGTTAACTGCTCCGGAGCTACCCAATCCCCGAGAAACACTCATTCAATACTTCAGTAAGCCGAGCCAATAATTGGGCAGCGCTATGATGTTATGACTGAAAATAGTCAGGTGGGCAATGCCAACTTGACTACGGCGCGCTCGGCAGTCAAAAGAATTGGCCAGCTTTCTTCCCTTTGTAACGTAATACTTTCTTGCCTGATGCCGAAAATTAGCGTTTGCATTCCCACTTATAACCGCGTCGAACTGCTGCCTTTCGCCATTGAAAGCGTGCTGCAGCAAAAAATCCGCGACGTGGAAATCATTGTTTGCGATGACGGTTCCACGGATGACACTCCGGAGCTGATGGAGAAATTATCCGATCGCCGCCTCCGCTACATTCGCCACCCGCAAAATATCGGGAAAAGCAATAACATGCGATCGGGATTTGAAGCCGCAACTGGCGAGTATTTTATCAAATTTGACGATGACGATCGCCTCACCCCGGATTTCCTCTTGCGAACCAGTGCCATTTTAGACAAAGACCCCACGATTGATTTTGTCGGCACAGACCACTGGATTATCGATAGTCAAAATCAGCGCGATCCGCGCGCCACCGAACTCAATTCTCGTCAGTGGGGACGCGCGGAATTACCTGTGGGCATTGTCACCGATCTCCTCGAAACTGTCTTTATCAAGCAAAGCTTTCAAATCGGCGCAACTTTATTTCGCCGCTCGGTATTGTCAGAAGTGGGATACATGCGTCCCAACCTGCAAAACTGCGAAGATAACGATTTATTCGTTCGCCTCGCCTTAGCGGGCAAAAAAGCCTATTATCTGCCGGAATTGCTGATGGAATATCGCGTGCATTCCGGACAGCAAGGGCTGCATCGCGCTATTCCCTATCTCCAAGACAAAATCAACTATTTAGAAAGCTATCACTTTGAATCTGAATCGTTAGAAAGCGTGCGCCGATCGCGCTTAAGTGAAACCCAATTACTGTTAGGATTGCGCCTGGTAGAAAGCGGCGAAACCCAACAAGGACGGCAACTTATTGTACAGGGAAAATCTGCCTCGCCGGCGAAAGCGTCCATCGGTTTGACCCTCTCTTGGTTGCCCCTCGGATTGAGAAAACAAGCCTTTCACGCTTTACGACAGATGAAGAAAAATTAAGCGCAAGATAGACCCTGCAAACGGGTCTCCCCCCTTGTTAACCCCTCCCTGCCACCCTGAGAAATCCCCGGCATCGTTACCCTGTGGGAACCGAGGATAATCCGGGACAGGTGCCGATCGCCCCGATAGCGATCGCCTCAATTTAAACTAGGATTGAAGGCATTGTCTCCGTTGTTGTCGTTGCCAAAAATGGGTAGGGGGATCGCATGAACGTGCAAGAATTCAAGTTTTTGCTGGAGTTGTTGGGGTTTGCGGAGTATCGCGCCCCCCTGAAACAGATTAAACCCAATCCGAAAACCAAGGCGAGGGAACGCAATGCCATTTGTCGCGCCCTCGCCGATCGCGAATTGGTCGCCTATTGCGAGGAAGTGCTCGAGTTCTCCCTCGCCCCGGCGGGTAAATCCCTGCTGCAATTGGATACCGCGAAGTTGCCAATTGCAGATGAAGAACTGGCCGTGCTGCAAGCTTGTGCCGAGGGGAGGAATCCGCCACCGGAAAATTTGAACGAAGCAAAGCGACAAGAGGTGCTGCGCGCTTTGGTGGAGAAGGGATTAATCCAGGCAGAAAAAACGCAAATCCAAGAAGTTTGGCTGACGCCGCGCGGGGTGGAATACCTGCGCGACGAGTGCAATCCCCGGGGTAGCAACCCGGTGCTAAATTTTAATATGCTGCACAATTACTTGCGCTTTTTGCGTCAGGAATTCAAGCGCGAGACGATCGCCGCAGAAGCGCCAGAAACCCCCGCCGCCGCACAACCCGCCGCCGCCCCCGCGCCCGAATCTTTACCCGAGTCCTCTTTGCAAGATGAGGATATTTTGCGGACGATTGAAGCGTTGGATCGAGAATGGGGAACAGATAACTATTTGCCAATCTTTCACCTGCGGCAAAAGTTACAACCGCCCTTGTCTCGGGAGGAACTCGATCGCGCCCTTTATCGCTTGCAACGCAGCGATCGCATCGAACTGAGTTCCCTGCAAGAAGCGATCGCCTATTCTCCCGAAGAAATTGAAGCGGGAATTCCCCAAGACATCGGCGGTCCGCTATTCTTTATTATTATAACCCACCCCGCAAAATTGAGCCGATAAACTCGATACCCGCCCAACGCTTCCGCCGAAGCAGGGTATTAATTTTTACCCTCAATTTTGACGGTAATTTCGCATTAAAAATACCATCCGGAGGTAAACTCGTGGCCACGCTCGAACGACTGATTCAAAGAGAACCCAACCCATTTGATGCCGAAACCTTTTGGTCCGGTAACTTTTGGCAAGAAAAGCAAAATCCCGCCTTTACCGTAGACTCGATCCATCAAGAAGCGATCGCCGATGTGGAAGACTTGCTGGCGCAACTGTCAGAAGACCATCGGACTCGCACCCTGTTACTGGAAGGAGAAACCGGGTCGGGAAAAACCTACTTATTGGGCAGAATCAAGCGCCAACTGAATGCCAAAGCTTTTTTTGTCTATATCGAACCCTTTACCGCCAGCGAATACATTTGGCGGCATATTCTGCGCTACACCGTAGACAGTTTGCTACAAGTTCCCGAAGGAGAAGAAGAATCCCAGTTAATTCTGTGGTTAAAAGGATTGTCCGAATTCAAACATCGCAGTTTGTGGGATATGCTGCGCGGCGATCGCCAACTTTTCATTAGCAACCTGCGCGATCGCTATCCCACTGGCATTTATAACGCCCACGAATTTTTCGGCGTCCTTTATGACTTGACCAATCCCAAACTCTCCTCCCTCGCCTGCGAGTGGTTGCGTGGAGACGATTTAGATGAAGAAAGTCTCAAACTGTTGCGCGTCCAGCACTCCATCGACACCGAAGATGCCGCGCAAAAAATGCTGGCAAATTTTGGCCGAATTGCCGCAGAAACCCTGCCGATTGTCCTCTGCTTCGACCAATTAGATAACATCGCCCGCACCTCCGAGGGCGCGATCGACCTGCAAAGTTTGTTTAGCGTCAATACGGTAATTCACACCCAAAAGTTAAAAAACTTTTTGGTGATGATTAGCATTATCACCGATACCTGGCGACAAAATGCCTTCCGGGTACAAGCAACCGATAAAGACCGCATCGATGCCTTCATTCAACTGAAGCAAATTAACCTCTATCAAGGGGAAGCACTGTGGGCCAGTCGGTTGTGTTTGCTGCATCGCAAATCTGCCACCCAACCGCCCTCGAATTTGTATCCCCTGGACCGCGAAATCCTCGCCGAAAAGTTCCCCGGGGGGAAAACCCGCCCGCGCAACGTGCTGATGTTGGGCCGACAGTTATTCCAAGAGTGGAAAGTGGCGCAGATGCGCGATACCTTGGAGTATATCGATGTGGAATATCGGGAAGTGACGACCCCGGCGCAGGTGCCAGAAACGGGGAAAGAAGACGGGGTGGCAAGTCTGGAGGCGGCGGAAGTGTCGCACTTCGAGCGCACTTTGGCGGCGTTTAAGTTGGTGTGGTTACACAAGTTCAACCAAACCCAGGAGAGAGTGTCCCGGATTCGTCAGTTTTCCTCGCCGGAGTTGATGGCGATGTTGGCAGAGGTGTTGGAAGCGCTGGAAATGCAGGCGGTTCAACTGCGGTTGTTTGCGGGAAGTCCTACTTATGCCAGTTATTCGTTAACCTATCAGGTGCCCGGTGAGGGGGAAACGATTGGGGTGGCGTGGAGTGAAGATGTGAATTTGACCAAGTTTTGCAATTTTATGAAGCTTTGTCAGGAGGCGATCGCCTCCGGGCAGTGCGATATTTTGCATCTGATTCGCCAAGAAGGGGTGGGGACGCCTAACAATCTCGGGTATAAAATTTACTCGGACATCTACCGGGAGTCTCGCCACCGTCACATCAAACCGGATCTGGAGTCGGTGTGCTATTTAGCCACCTATCACGCTTTGGTGAACGATGCCTATGCGGGGGATTTAATCGTGGGCGATCGCACCCCGGATATCGCCGAATTGCAAACCGCTATCCGCGAGTCGCAAATTCTCCATAGCTGTTTCCTGTTGCAAGAATTGGGCGTGGTTCCGAGTTTGCCGATTAGTGAGGCGACGAAGGAACTGTGGGCACCGGTGGAGGATTTTCTCCTCAATCGCGCGATCGACCAACAATGTATGGCGCGCCAGCGTTTGCTGCAAGAAGCACTCTCTCAATTCTCCCACATCAACGAATCGCAAGTCAACCATTTACTCGAACATCTTTGCGAGACCAATCATCGCATGGCTATTTTAAATCCGGAGGCGGATTTGTCAGACCAATTGGTTTATGCGGTCAATTATCAGGGGAAACGGTAGGATTTCGCCCGCCGTTTTTTGGCTGCTTCATCATTAGTAGGAAAGAGGAATCCGAAATGGCATCTATCGATCGCATTATTCAAGAATCTGTCAATCCCTTCGACTCCACCACCTTTCGACCGGGTAATTTTTGGCAGGAAGAATATCATCCCGCCTTTACCATCGATTCGATACATCAATCGGTGCTTCGCGATATCGAATCTGTGGTCGATCGCGTGGCACAAGACCATCAAACTCGCACGATTTTGCTCTCTGGCGATTCCGGTTCTGGAAAAAGTTACCTGTTAGGCCGCATCAAATGCTTGCTCAATTCTAAGGCGTTTTTTGCCTATATCGAACCTTGGCCCGAAAGCGATTTTATCTGGCGACATACCCTTCGCAATACTGTGGATAGTTTAATGTATGTCCCGGAAGGACAACAAGAATCGCAATTGTTGCTGTGGTTGAAGGGATTGTCGGCATTTCAAGAAACCGGATTGATGAAGCGGGTTCTCGGGGAACGGCAATTGTTCGTTCGCAATTTTAAAACATCTTATCCGGCGGGAATTTATAATGCTAATGAGTTTTTTGGGGTATTGTACGATTTGACCAATCCGAAGTTATATAATTTGGCGGGGGAATGGTTGAAAGGGGATGATTTAGATGCAAAGAGTCTCAAGGCATTGCGGGTGAAGCGATCGATTGATTCGGAAAGTGCGGCGCAGCAGATTTTATCGAATTTTGGTAAAATTGCGGCAGCAACGCAACCGATCGTGCTGTGTTTCGATAATTTGGATAATATCGATCGCGGGTTGGATGGGTTGATTAATTTACAGGCGTTGTTTAATGTGAATTCGATGATTCACAACCAAAAGCTGAAGAATTTTTTGGTGATTGTGAGCGTAATTACCAATACTTGGCAGCAGAATTACAAGCGCATCCAACCGGCAGATTTGGCGCGGATCGATCGCAAAATTCGCTTGAGTGCGATCGGGTGGGATGAGGCGGAGGCGTTGATGGCGGCGCGCCTGTATCCGCTGCATCAACAAGCCAATCCGAAACCGCGATCGCCGATTTATCCCATCCATCGCCATGATTTAGAGGCGAAGTTTCCCGGGGGGAAAACCCTACCTCGGTTTGCGCTGATGTTGGGAAGGCAGATATTTCAGAAGGCAAAGTACGAAGGCGGAAGGCGCGCCGAAGGAGAACCGGTCCGGGAGTCGGGGCGGGAGAGGGAGTCTTCTGCAGTGGATGCGATCGCTGCCTTTCGCTTACTGTGGATGAAAGAGTTTCGCAAAACTGAAAGCAAAATCACCCGCATTCGTCAATTTTCCGCCCCCGAATTGATGCAAATGGTGCGAGAAGCCCTCGAAGCGCTGCAAGTGGGCGGGATTCAGCCAAAATTGCTCCGCAGTCCCACCTATGCCAGCTATTCCCTCAGCTATCACCTCCCCGCCCAACTGGGAAGAATTGGCGTCGTCTGGACCGAAGATCCGAATTTAGTGAGCTTTTATCATATAATGAAAGCCTGCGAAAAAGCCCTGAAAGTTCAGCTCTGTAAAACCCTCTATTTGATTCGCGGCGAACGTCTGGGAACCCGCAAAAACATGGGCAATCGCCTATATTCCCAAATCTTTACCGGTCATCCCCATCGTCACATTTTGCCCGATTTGCTTTCTCTGCATTATTTAGCCACCTATCACCAGTTGGTCAATGCTGCTTGTGCGGGAGAATTGGTGGTGGGAAATCTGACCCCGAATTTGCAGGAATTACAGGAGTTAATTCGCCAGTCGAAGATTTTGCAAGACTGTCCCCTCTTGGAAACCTTAGGCGTTTTTTCTGGCTATACTCGCATTATCGGCGTCTCTACCGGCAACCCCGCCCCGAAAAAATTGGCTAGCACCACCCAACGCAAAAC
Organism: Phormidium sp. CCY1219; assembly: GCF_055795085.1. Taxonomy (NCBI): domain Bacteria; kingdom Bacillati; phylum Cyanobacteriota; class Cyanophyceae; order Oscillatoriales; family Oscillatoriaceae; genus Phormidium; species Phormidium sp. CCY1219. Next base: position 30,316 of record NZ_JAYFEQ010000448.1, read on the forward strand.
CCCACTCAAAAAGGTGAAAGAGTATTTATTGGCTTTGGTGAAAACTCAGCAAATTATGGGCCGTCAAGTGCTGACTCAAAATGCCTTAGACCAGTTTTCTGATGTGGAAGAATATCAGGTGAGCGAGTTGATTTTTCAGCTTTGCATGGAAAAAAAATTGCTGATTTTAGATGAAAGCGTCCAGGAGGCGGCACAGTTGATTTGCGTGTTAGAAGCATTGGGCAAATAGTCGCTGACTAGGTGGCATTGGGACTGGGAAATTGAAACGGGAGTGCGAGTATCTCGCACTCCATGCAAGTCCGCGTCGGCGGAATTTGCTTGCCTCAGCGCGATTTTAATCCCCCGCTGCATCGCGAATTTCTATTTAAACAAAACCCGCGACCAAGTATCTACAATTGCCAACATTCTCTTGTCACTTAAACCCTTCACCCGAGCCACAACATCACTCAAGGATTCAAACGGCTTTTCATGGCGCGCTTTGACGATGTTTTTAATTATTGTTCCCCCGGTTTTTCCCTTCACGCCAGCCGTTTGCAAGCGAAACGCTAAGTCAGATTCACTTAACTGATTGAAGGCATCTAAAATAGAACCTTGGGGCGGAATCTGACGTTCCACATCTTCAATTTTATCCTCTAGTTGCTGCATAAAGGTGGCTTGTTCTTGTTTGAGGCTATTTAAAGCAGCATCCAATCGGGATTCTAGATTGGTTTGGCGCGATTCCATATTAGTAATGCGCGAATCTACCCCTGGGGTAAATCCGGTGGCGATTTCGCTGCTGGGAGTTTCCCTCAAGACTTGCTTGGGTTCCCCGGCGGCGAGTTGTCGCTGGACAATTTCCTCCTGTTCTGGTTCGATAATAAATGCCCTCACCATCTCGATATCATCGTCGATTTCGCTGGCTTTCACGGCAACATAATACTCAAAATCACCAACAATCACCTCAAAGCTGGAAATTCCCGTTCTTCGCAGAATTAAAGGCTTTAAAATTCCCCCTAATTCTACCATTGCCTTAGCCACTTCTTCCAAGTCTGACTCGGAAAATTGCGACCGGGAGGCGTTGGGTTTGATACTGACAATATCTACTAAGGATGTATTTAAGCTCATTGATTTTTCCCGATTTTGTCCATCACTTCCAAAGCTAGCTTATCAAATTCTTCAGCAGACTGAGAATCTGGCTTGTAATCAAATACCGATTTAGGGTCGGGAATGTCTAAATCTCCCAATTGCACCGTATTTTCCACCGCTCTGGCTAAATCCTCGCGCTCGAAAATTCGAGTTTGCATTAAAGGCAAGTTATAGCGCTCGGTAATCACCGCTTCTCGCCGGGGTAATGTGTATTGCACGAAGCGAGAATTGGTGGATATTTTGCTGGGCAACACTCCCAGAATTTGCACCGACGGTTTCCCCAGCATCGCGCGAAACTCGTCAATATCTTGTACGAAATCCTCGACATTTTTTAGCCCTTCATTGGCGAAGGGTTTTAAATCCGAGGGAATAATCAAGTAATCTGCGGTAATTAACGCAATTCTCGCGTAGAGATTCAGGGAGGGAGGGGTATCAATTATGACGATATCGTAATCCCCCTCAACTTGTTTTAATTTTTCATCCAGGCGAGTTTTGGTTGCTTCTACTTCAACTAACCGCCTTTCTTCCGCCATGATACTAATATGAGAGGGAATCGCATCAACCTCACTGCTGGTAAAATCCGTCCGTTGCGCTACTTCGGAAATGGGATGTTTCGCTCTCGAACTAATGACCTGCAAGATGTTTTTGTGTCTCAGATTGTCATCTTCTTCGTCTACAAATTTGACTAAACCTACAGCAAAAGTGGTATTGGCTTGACTATCCATATCGATAATCAATACTCGCTTGCCTCTTTTGCTGAGGGCGGCGGCTAAATTAATCACGGTGGTGGTTTTGCCGACGCCACCTTTGTTGTGATAAACGGCGATTTTTTTCATCGGACGAGACCTCCTCACTTTTACCGTGCGATCGCGCTTGGGTTGTGCCTGTCTGGGTGGGGCTGCTGGGCGGGCAGATACTGGCTTCGGGGGAGCATTTGCAGGCGGTTCGTCAGCGGTGGTTTGCGGTGGAGATTGCGCCACATCCCAAGCGGTTTGCTGCCGATTTTCCTGCTGACTATCTTTGCCAATTATCGCTTTTATCTGCTCGATTTTGGTTTCAATTTCGCGCCCCCGACATTGAAAAACTAACTCGATTTCTTCTCCGACTCTTTCATAAATGCGGAGTTCTTTACCGTTAGTCAATAGGCCATATTTTACATGCAATTTGGTTAGATAACAGCGAAATTTTCGCAAATGACGATTTAAGTTTTGCTGGGGATGCTTCGCCTCCATTATCACGCTCAGGGGGGAGCTTGCATCTAGAACAAAGGGAATGGCTTGGGTGGCGAAAGCTAAGAAATCTAACCGAATGCTGCTAAATGTGACCTCTTGGTGCCAGGTGTCGGGACTGTACCCTAACCGGGGCAGCAGATAGCTGACAATTAGCTTGCTTTCGACTTCGCTCTCATTGCGACAAAGTTCGGGATTGAAGAACTTCAAGGGTGTTCACCTCTGTAAGAAAGCCGGGGAATGCTTAAACGGTATTATAAACTGTTGTTGGCGATTGGGGATGCAAGTCGCGAATTTTATCTTATCCCCCAAATGAGTAGAGTCGGGTGGGCATGGGGACCGACACAGAACTTGTCATGGAGAAGTCCCGGGGTCAACCCACCCTACAGCTATCCGCGCGCCACGCCAGAGTCCTCGGAGGTCGGATGGGTGACGAGATAGACATGGATAATCCGGTGAAAGGCAGTCAGAAAGCTCACAACTGCCAGAACTGGAATTGCGATCGCGAGGCGGTTCAGAATCAACCCAGTGGCGACCACAATCACCCGAGGGGTTTTCGAGAACCATCCCACTTTGCACTCGATGCCCAACCCTTCCGCCCGGGCGCGGGTATAACTCACCATCAGCGAACCCAGCAGGGCCACCAAACAGAGCAACACCGTCAGGTCATCTTGACGCTGCAGGGATAAAGCCGCAATCCCGATTAAAATAGAAGCTTCGGAAAAGCGATCGAACACCGAATCAAAAAACGCACCAAATTGATTGCGCTGACCGAGAAATTCCGCCACCGTACCATCGATCGCATCTAACGGCATAGCAATCAATCCCATCAGCAAGCCGCCCCACAAAGGATAACCCAAAGCGATCGCTACCGCCGCCACCACATTGAGTAAAAAACTCACCACCGTGATTGCATTGGCAGAAATTCCCACATTGGCCATCACTTTAGCAATCGGATCGACAATAAATTGCGTGCGATCGCGCGCCCAACTTTCCACAATTATGTCCCCCATAACTGCACTTCAATGGTGTTATATTAACGCCGAATTGCCCGGTTTGGCATTTTCCCTTTCCGATCGCCGCGATCCAAAACCGACCCGTCCGGTTTACCCTAGAAATGCAACTAACCTTCGGTTTACCCATTTTATTGCCGATGACTGACACCGATTTAATCGTTTCCCCCCAGTGGCTTTACGAACACCGCCACGATCCCCAACTAGCGATCGCCGACTGTCGCTTTTCCCTTGCCGAACCGGAACAGGGACAAGAGCAATACCGCGACAGCCACATTCCCGGCGCTCATTACCTGCATCTGAACCGGGATCTCTCCGGTCCGGTTCAGAAACACGGGGGACGCCATCCCTTGCCCGATCCGATGGAATTCGCCAAAAAAATGGCCGCCATCGGCATTTCTTCCCCCGAAACCCTGGTAGTGGCTTACGATGACTCCCGCTTTGCCTTTGCGGCGCGCTTGTGGTGGCTGCTGCGCTACCTGGGACACGATCGCATAGTCCTGTTAGATGGCGGATTTCAAGGGTGGAAATCCGCCAGCTATCCCGTCACCGATGAAGTACCCAAACCCACCCCGGGAAGCTTCACGCCGCAGTTGCGATCCGATCGCCTGGTAGACATCGAAACCGTCAGAACCCGCAAAGACCGGCCCGAAGTGGTGTTAGTGGACTCCCGCGACAGCGATCGCTACCGAGGAGAACGCGAACCCATCGACCCGATCGCCGGCCACATTCCCGGGGCGGTAAACTATCCCTGGAAACAGGTCAGCGACGATCGCGGCATAGCAAAATCCTACACCGAACAACAACAGCGGTGGAAAGAACTGGAAAACGCCGAAGAAATTATGGTCTATTGCGGGTCCGGCGTCACCGCCTGCGTCAATCTCCTATCGATGGAAATGGCCGGTATTCCCAACGCCAAACTTTACGCGGGCAGTTGGAGTGATTGGTGTTCTTATTTAATCGAGGGTTAAATTGGTCACTTTGACCTTTCGATGTCACAATAATTTTGAAAACGGCTGGAGAGAAAACATACAAGATGACTATGCATCCTACCCTACAGCGTGACTTTGCCGAAGGGCGTGCCCTGAAAATTATCACTGGTTTAACCAACTTTGAGCGCGATCGCGTCGCCATCACCGTCAAAGCAGCCGAACGAGGCGGTGCAACCTTTGTGGATATTGCCGCCGATCCGAAGTTGGTCAAACTGGCAAAAGACTTGACAAATTTGCCCGTTTGTGTATCTGCCGTAGAACCGGAAAAATTCCTCCCCTGCGTGGAAGCCGGTGCGGATTTAATTGAAATTGGGAATTTTGACGCTTTTTACGCGATGGGCCGTCGGTTTGAAGCAGCAGAAGTGCTGCAACTGACCCGGGAAACGCGATCGCTGCTGCCCGACATCACCCTTTCCGTCACCGTTCCCCACATTCTCGAATTAGACGAACAAGTGCAACTCGCCGAGGAATTGGTGAAAGCCGGTGCGGATATCATCCAAACCGAAGGAGGCACCAGCAGCACCCCGGTTCACCCCGGAACCCTGGGCTTGATCGAAAAAGCAACCCCCACCTTAGCCGCCGCCTACGAGATTTCTCGGGCGGTAGACCTGCCGGTCCTGTGCGCCTCTGGCATTTCCAGCGTCACCGCCCCGATGGCGATCGCTGCCGGTGCTGCAGGGGTAGGTGTGGGTTCTGCCATCAACCGCCTGGATAGCGAAATTGCCGCGATCGCTGGAGTTCGCAGCTTAGTCGAAGCCCTCACCACCGTGCGTCGTTCTCCCGTTCGCACCTAGAACCAGTTTCCCTCTAGGAGACAGAAACTCGCGTTTCTGCCTCTCATTCAGGCGTTACGCACCAACCTCACCGGTAGGGTGGGCCATGAGTTGCCCACCCTACAGCCTATTGCGCCTTCGCTTCCAAACTCTCCAACCGACTGATGAGTTCTTGATTTTGCTTTTTCAGCTTTTCCAACTCATCGCGCAACTGTTTTACCGCTTTATCCGAGCCAATTTTCTTCTCAACTTTCCCCACCGCTTCTTCCGCGATGCGACGCACTCGTCCATCAGGCGTTTGGTCCGCCAGGGTTTGCAGAATCGCGATCGCATTGGGGGTTTCCATTTGTCCCAACGCGCCCACAACCGCCACTTGAGTCAAGAAAAACGTTTCTCCAGACAATTGCGATAACCGTTCCAGAATGCGTTCTAAATTCGGCTGGGTTTGACCGGTGGAAACCGCCCCGAGAGCGCGAATTGCAGCTAAGCGCAAGGCTTGCGGCGTACCCGGTGCAGTATATTCCAGGATAATTTCTAAGGCATCTTCCGAGGTTTTCAGTTGGCTCAAACCGCCGATCGCACCACTGCGGACCACCTCATTCCATCCCGCCCGTTCTTTCAGCACTTTTTTCAGCAACTTAATCGCGCTGCTTTCTTTCGGCTTTTCATCCAAAGACGCCGCCGCAATCGAGGCGATCGCCCGCGCTGCTGTCGCTTCTACCGTATAACTGGCATCCCCCTCTTCCACAAACGGTTTAATCGCCTTATAACTCTCGGCGGTTTTGATACTTCCCAACGCCTGAATCGTTGCCGCCCGAACTCGCGCATCGTCATCTTTTAACCCTTTCGCCAGGGCGGCAAAAGTTTGGTCTAATTTGATTTTGGCCAATTGTTTGGCCACTTCCACGCGCACTCCCCAGAAGGAATCTTTTTTCAGCGCTTTCCCCAGCACATTCACCGCTTCTAAACCGCCTTTTTTCGCCAACGCTTCAGCGGCATAAATCCGCGAAACCGGATCCGGGTCGTGTTTTAACTGCGCCTTCAGTTCCGCCATTCCATACTCTAATTTTACCGTTTTTAAGTGGTGATTCCCCACATCAAAACTGATAAAATCCGGTTTCTCTGGCAACGAGAAATAGAAGCTTTGTTCCCGTTCGCGCACGCGCACGGTGAAGGATTTTATCTCGGCAGTTTCTTTTTTGCTGTCCGGTTTATAGCCAAAGCCAATCGGAATTTTCAGGTCGAATAACTCTTTTTCGTTGGCATTTTCTCCCGTGGTTTTTACGTGAGATTGCGTGACCGTGACCTTCGCCAGCTTGTTCTCGCTATCCCAGGCATAGGCAACTTTGTAATCCGGATGTCCGCCGCGATATACGTACTGGTCGAACAGGAACATTAAATTGCGCCCGGTGGCTTTTTCAATCGCGCGCAGCAGGTCTACGGTTTCCACCGTTTGATGGGCGTTATCGTTCACAAAGGTATGAATGGCTTTGTAAAATAACTCGTCGCCCAATTCGGCGCGAATCATATGATAAACGCAAGCGCCTTTTTCATAAAGGTGGCGATCGTACAGTTCGATCGCTTCGCGGTAAACATGCGTCACCATCGGACGGCGATAGCGGGTTTTGTCTTCGTTGAGATAGCTGCGCGCTTCTTTGAGCAAGTAATAGGCGGCGTCATCGGCACCATATTCGCTTTCGGTCCACAGCACTTCTGAATAAGAAGCCATCCCTTCTTTAATCCAAGCGTGAGACCAATGTTTGATCACCAATAAATCGCCAAACCATTGGTGTGCCAGTTCGTGAGCCACCAAACTTTCCGTGCGTTGGTTATCGAGACTAGCCCGTTCGTCGAGCAAGCAGCGATCGGTGAGTAACGTAGTGGAAGTATTTTCCATCCCGCCAAAGATAAAATCTTCCACGCAAACTTGCGCGTATTTGGGATAGGGATAGGGATAGCCAAACGCTTTGCTGAAAAATTCGATTTTGCGCGGGGTTTTGCCCATGCTGCGACGGGCATCTTCTTCGCGACCTTTTTCTACGTAATATACCACCGGTTTGCCGTTCCATTCATCGCGAATTTCGGCAAAATCACCCACCGCTAAGGTCATCAAATAGGTGGGGTGAACTTGTTTTTGCAACCAGTGATAAATTTTGCTGTTACTTTTTTCTTCAGTGGAGATTAATTCGCCATTGGAAATAGCAACATAGGGTTTGGGAACCCGGACGCGAATTTCCGAGGTTGCCAGTTGTCCGGGATAGTCAAAGCAGGGAAACCAGAAGCGGGAGTCTTCATCTTCACCTTGGGTCCAGACTTGCACCGATTTGTGGGGATAATGTTTGTCTGGGGCGATAAAGTAAATGCCGCGTTGGGGCTTTTCTACCCTGTAGGCGATCGCCAAAGTGATGGGGCTATCGGCTTCCGTGGGGGTTTCCAGAATGATGGTGAGCGATTCCCCATCGTACTCGAATTCCTGGGCGGTGTCGCCGACTTTGACGGTTTCGATATTCAGGTTCACCGCATCCAGGGTGAGGCGATCGATACCGCTTCTAACCGGCATCAGTCGGATGCTACAGGTGCCTTGATAGCTTTGGTTGGGGATGTCCAGGTTCAGGTCGAGGAAAATATGCTCCACCTGTCCCGGGCGATCGGGGTTGTAATGGGGTCTTGCCCCGGGTAATTCAAAGGTTTTCTGTCCGTTTTCTGTATCGAAATAAGAGTATTTGTTCGACATGATGATAAGAATTGGCAATGAGACTGAACGTGCCAGCATCAGCACTGATGGCGTTATGCTTTCCAGGGTAGCGCTTCGCGAGGCAGACGACCAAGTTTAGCGTAGGGGAAAAGTTTTTGCATGAACGAGGGACAATTGGCAATGATTCACCCACCGAGTTCCACACCCGCCCGGATGAAACCCCCGGGAGTGTTGGGGATTGATGGTGGCGGGACGAAAACCGTTTGCGTGGTGATGGATGCATCCGGGGCGGTGTGGGGACGAGGGGAGGCGGGACCTTCTAATTATCAAACAATTGGGATTGAGGCCGCAACTGGGGCGATCGCGGAGGCGATCGCCCGCGCTACGGCGTCAGTTCCGGGTCTGGCGATCGCCGGGATTGGTGTGGGATTGGCGGGGGTGGGTCGCCCGCAAGATGTGGCCACCGCCCGCGCGTTGGTGGAAACTTTACCGCAACGGGAGGGGTTGTCGGTGAATTGGCAATTGCATCCCCAGGGTATTCTGGTGACTCACGACTGCGCGATCGCTTTAGTGGGGGGAACCGGGCACACTGAAGGAGTGGTGACGATCGCCGGAACCGGTTCGATCGCCTATGGGTGCAACCGCGCCGGAACTACCCAACGCGCCGGCGGATGGGGATATCTATTGGGGGACGAAGGTAGCGGGTACGATATTGCCCTGCAGGGGTTGCGCGCCGCCGTGCGATCGCATGACGGGCGATCGCCCGTCACGATGTTAACTCGCGGTTTTATGGACCGCCTGCAGTTGAATGCCCCGGAAGACCTGATCGAGGCAATCTATCGGCGTGGGTGGGGGGTAAAGCAGATTGCCAGTTTAGCCCCGGTTGTGGATGAAGCGGCGACGGCGGGAGATGCAGTGGCGAATCAAATTATGGACCATGCGGCGGCGGAGTTAGGATTAATAACGCAAACTGTGGCGCAAGGGTTATTTGCGATCGCCGATCGGTTTGAGGTGGTGACGATGGGCGGTGTCTGGCGCAGTGTGGACAACATGCGCGATCGCTTTGTCCGGGCGATCGTCTCTCGCTTTCCCCGCGCCCAGGTCATCTGGCCCCGCCACCACCCCGCCGAAGGTGCGGCGTTATTAGTCCGCCGTCAAATCGGCATCTGCTGATATTCCCACCCCAATTATTTCTACCTGAAAACCGGAGAATTCACTTCCGGGAAGGAATTTGATGATGCTGTGCTGCCATCGGGAAAGAGATAGGGCGATCGGGCACTTTTGTCAATGGCAACCGATTCGGTGGTGAGCAGATATCACAGGCGGATAGTTTCGAGAGGTTATCTTTATTAATTGCCCGTCACTCATCTCGGTTGCAATCACAATATTGCTCTTGCAGGGGAATTGGCGGCGCTGAGTTCTGTACGGCAAGAAATTGTTGCCACAGGCGAGGCATTCTACACTCATGCATCACAGGAACAACCATGTCAGAAACGGAAATTTTTACCCCACAATTGACTGGGGATGGGTCGTTTACCTTTTTTTCGGCGGAATTTGGCGAGGCGTTTCATTCCCATTTTGGCGCGCGACAGGAGGCCCGGGAAAAGTTTGCAGTTCCCACTCAATTAGCAGAAAAAGCCTCGCATCCCATCCTGCGGATAGTTGACATTTGCTATGGATTGGGATATAATACAGCGTCGGCTTTGGAAACTATTTGGGCTGTGAATCCGAAGTGCCGCGTGGAATGGGTGGGATTGGAATTTAATGCAGCAGTGCCGCAAGCTGCGATCGCTCATCATTTATTTGAAAGTTGCCGATCGCCAATTCCGCAGATTCTGGCTCAACTGGCTACCGCACAAGCGGGCGATCGGGTGGCGAACGGGGACAAATTCCAGGGAAAATTGCTCATCGGCGATGCGCGACAAACCATTCAAAAAGTGATTCAATCCAATTTTCTAGCCGATGCAATTTTTCTCGACCCGTTTTCCCCGCCCAATTGTCCGCAACTGTGGACGGTGGAATTTTTACAATTCCTAACGTGCTGTTTGAAACCGACGGGAAGATTGGCAACCTATTCTTGTTCTGCTGCTGTACGAACCGCTTTGATGGCTACAGGTTTACAAATCGGATCGACGCCGCCGGTGGGTCGGCGATCGCCCGGAACCATTGCCAGTTTTACCACGATTGATTTACCGCCACTGTCTCCGCAAGAACGAGAACACCTACACACTCGGGCGGCGATTCCCTATCGCGATCCCCAGTTGTTAGATACTGCTGAAGCAATCCGCCAACGCCGTCAAACCGAACAGGAAGCATCTACCTTGGAACCAACCTCCCGTTGGAAGAAAAGATGGGCGAGTCTGACAAAAAAACCGATCGGGGATCGACCCGAAGTCAAAGGGAGGAGTGAAGAGGGCTAAACCCATTGCGACGCAGTGCGTACGCGGCTTGCTCCAGAAAACCCCGTGGTAAAATCTTAAAAATCTCTGGAGAAAATTTACATTTTGTAACAACTCGGGGGAACCGGGAAATCTCTACCAACGGCGAAGGAAATTTGCGTAAAATAGCGGATTTTAAAACTCAAAGCTCTTGCGGTAATGTCAAAATAGAATTGGTAGCGTCCTTAAAAAACCGATTATGTGAATCGTTCACTCAATCTAGCAGTAGCTTTTACAAATACTCAATCGCAAGGTGTTTGTCCGTGAATTTTATCGATCCAGAACAGTGCAAAATCCTCGTCGTTGACGATCGCAGTGCCAGCCGGATGACGGCGGTGGCCCTTTTGTCGGTGGAAGGGTACGATATTATCGAAGCCGACAGTGGACCGGCGGCGCTTGAAAGCGTCAAGCAAAACAACCCGGATTTGATTTTGCTTGACGTGATGATGCCCGATATGGATGGGTTTGAAGTCTGTCGTCAGCTCAAACAAGCAGAACCGACGCGCCTGATCCCGATCGTTTTTGTGACCGCCTTGAACGATCGGCGATCGCGCATTCGCGGAATTGAAGTCGGCGCAGATGATTTCCTCACCAAACCCTTCGACCACTTAGAACTCACCGCTAGGGTAAAGTCCCTGGTACGGCAAAAGCGGCTCAACGAAGACCTCGACCACGCCGAACAAGCCTTGATTTCCATCGCCCGGACCGTGGAAAGTCGCGACCCGAATACCGGCGACCACTGCGAACGCTTGGTGGCCCGGGGTGAAGCCTTTGGCGAATATCTGGGACTCTCGCGCGCCCAAATTCGCGATTTAATGTGGGGCGGCTATCTGCACGATATCGGGAAAGTGGGCATCCCCGATGCGGTCCTGCTCAAACGGGGGAAACTGACTCCAGAAGAGTGGGAAATCATGCGAGAGCACGTGATTATTGGCGACAAGATTTGCCAACCCCTGCGAACCATGCGCGGGGTGCGTCCGATTATCCGCCATCACCACGAACGGTGGGATGGTAGCGGATATCCCGAGGGGTTGGTCGGGGATGAGATTCCCTTTCTCGCTCAGGTGTTTCAAGCGATTGATATTTACGACGCCCTGACCAGCGAACGTCCTTACAAACCCGCGTTTTCCCCAGAAAAGGCTCTGGAGATTATGGCGGAAGAAACGGAAAGGGGATGGCGCAACCCGAAGTTAATGGAGCGCTTTTGGGAGTTTATCCGCAAAACTGAAATGGGGGATTCTCCTCTGCCTAGGGTGGACAACCGGGTGCTGTCTGCTCGCGATCGCGGCGCGATCGCCCAGGGTTGGTCGATGGCGTCTTCGTAAACCCTTCCCATTTTCCCCTAGGAATGGATCCAATTGTCATCAGGGAGCAGAAAGCGCGATATACTTCGGTGAGAAAGATGGGCTGAGAAAACAATGGTAGCAGTAGCGATTTTAGCCGCAGGACGCGGGACACGCATGAAGTCAGACCTGCCAAAAGTCTTACATCAGTTGGCAGGCCGATCGCTCGTAGAACGGGTACTCGATAGCTTATCGCAAATTCCGCGATCGCGACGTTTGATTATCGTCGGCTATCGAGGCGAACAAGTGCAAACCGCTCTCGAACGATACGACAATCTCGAATTTGTCGAACAAAAAGATCAACTGGGTACGGGTCACGCCATCCAACAACTCCTTCCCCATTTGGAAGGGTTCGAGGGGGATCTGCTCGTCCTGAATGGGGATGTGCCCCTGTTGCGCCCGGAAACCATTCAGATGTTGCTCTCGACCCACAAGGAACAGGGCAATGCCGCAACGATTTTAACCGCCCAAGTGCCGGATCCAAAGGGCTACGGGCGGGTTTTTTGTGACAGCAAACACCAGCTCAAGCAAATCGTTGAAGACCGCGATTGTACGGCGGCACAAAAGCAAAATCGTCGGATTAATGGTGGGGTTTACTGTTTCCATTGGCCGGATTTGGCTAAGGTTTTGCCGTCTTTGAAGTCGGAAAATGACCAGGGAGAATTTTATCTGACCGATGCGGTGAATTATTTGCATCCGGTACGGGTGGTGCAGGTGGAAGATTATCAGGAAATTCTCGGCATTAACGATCGCAAGCAGTTGGCAAAAGCGTATCAAATTTTACAGATGCGGGTTAAGGATGCTTGGATGAGTGCCGGTGTCACCCTGATCGACCCGGATAGCATCACGATTGACGATACGGTGCAGTTGGAATCCGATGCGATCGTGGAACCGCAAACTCACTTGCGCGGCAATACGTTGATTAAATCTGGCAGCCATATCGGTCCGGGTACGACGATTGAAGATAGCGAAATCGGCGAAAATGTGCGGGTGATGTATTCGGTGGTTTCCCACTCTCAGGTGAAGGCGGGCAGTCGAATCGGCCCCTACGCCCACCTGCGCGGCGAGGCTCAAATCGGCGAGTCTTGTCGCATCGGGAATTTTGTAGAGGTCAAGAAAAGCAAAATCGGCGATCGCACCAATGTGGCTCATTTGTCCTACCTGGGCGATACCACCACCGGCGATCGCGTCAATGTGGGCGCGGGCACGATTACCGCCAACTACGATGGGGTACAAAAACATCAAACTCACATCGGCAGCGGTACCAAAACCGGCTCGAATAGCGTGCTGGTCGCTCCCGTCTCTATCGGGGAAAATGTCACCATTGCCGCAGGTTCGACGATAACTAACGACGTACCAGACCATTCCCTGGCGATCGCGCGATCGCGTCAAACCGTCAAACCCGATTGGCAATTGAAACCCAAAGCAGACTAGCGTTTCACCTTGGCGGCAGATCCCCCTCTGCCGCCCCTTTTATCGGTTTTTATATAAAAGCCAAATGCGGGCGATTGAAGGTCGATTGATATCTCGTCAAACGCCAGCGGGCGATTTACACAATTGTGGCCGGAAAAGAACCCCAACAGGGATATCAAATTTTGCTCAGAGAGGAAAGTTCTCCCCTGCTTTCGATGATGCGGCTGCTTCTGCGATCGCCGACTGTGGGGTTCCTGGGCAATACCACCTTGCTAGCGCTTCCGCCAGGGATTCCCCCCACCTTGCGCTCTATTTTCTGCCCGTTTGCCAACCCGATGCGATCGGATAATTTTGCCACTTCCACTGAATTATTTATTGCATTTACAATTTAAAAGTTTCCGATAAACTCTTTTAATTCAATAATTTTTAATACTCAATTACGATAGATGTACAAGATTTTCCTCCGGGGAAAAGCGAGTCTAAATTATTAAGCTTTTTATCAAGGTTGGTGATTGACGAAGGAAATGAGTTTATGATATAGCTGTAGGCGCGATCGCTCTGACTTGGGGTGCCGAAAACGCGCCAGAGCAACCAACCCCTTCCGGAAATGAAATTCCGTTAAATGGAAATTTTCTCCGGGCAGGGAATTTCTGCTATTCTAAGATTCAATCTCCTTCGCTTTGATAAAAATAACCACAGTGTGGGGGCGCTACGCCTAAAACCGGCTTGGGTTTAATCCAGACGGGAAACAGAAAAATCGGTTCTATTCCCCCTCAAACCAGTAGCGAAACTTGTAGGGAGTTCAATGAACCCGACAAACCAGAACTTTTACTGAGGATTGAGACTGAAACATGCTCGCGGACAACTTGCCAACCACTGGATCCAAACCCACCCTCGGCGCTTCGCGACCCATTGCAGACACTGCGATCGCCACAGAGATATCCGGTAGCAGCGAAACGGAAAGTCGCCAACAAGCACAACAGACAATTTGCCCCTATTTTTTCGAGTTAATGAAAACCTGGCCTTCGGAACTGGTCGTATTTGAATTTCAGCGGGTTTTTATACAAGGGGCGAACGAAACGAATATCCACGTCAAACAAGCGGTAGAGCAACTCATCCACTGCGATGACGAAAAAGGATTTCAAACCATCATGGTTCGCTGTTGCTACATTCTAGTCAACAACTGGCAAACGGCCAGAATTTACAAACCCATCAAAGAATTAGTGGAACTGTTCGATCGCCGCAGGATTATCTCTCATCCCGACGCCGAGGGTTCCCAACGTCGGCGCAGTTGGTTGATGAACTTTTGCCACAGTCAAGACTATCAAGAGCTGAAGCGATTTGCGGCGAAATACGACCCGCAAGGAGAGGAAAATTGGAGCGATCGCTATACTTCTTATTTACTGGTCGATCGCTATCTGGACAAAAAGCACTCTAAAGCCCAGCGAGAAGCGGCAAAAGCCCTATCCCACGAACTCAAAAACCGCTTTAAATTCGACCTAGCGATGTACACGGCGCGGTCTCAGTCTACTTTGACCAAAGACAGCGCGATCGCTAATCCCACCAGTTTAGGGGATGAAATTCTGCATTTGGTGAAAACCCTCGTCACCAAACGCGGAACCTTTAGCTATGCCAATTTAGCCAATATTTTTCGCCATCAAATTTCTGGACTTACTTATAAAACCTTTAAACCCGCCCTCGTCAAGTATTTAACTTACTCAATTTACGATAAAACATTTTTAGAAAAAGCGACCAACAAGCTCTCTGAAAAAATAGACCCCCTTTATTCAGACTACGAGGATGAAATTATCAGTCAAGGACTAATTGCGAGAACCTGCAATCGCGTCATAAATTTCCTCATTCTAGAAAACCATCGCGATCCGTCAGAATTATTTATTATTATGCTATCTCAGGGAAACCCACTCACCTTAGTGGTCTTGCTTTTAAAAATTATTTTGATTTCTCCCTCCAGTCAGACGCACCTAGATGCTTGTCTGGCTAAATTAATTCGCTATTACGAAAGTCAGTCGGTGGCAGAATGTCAGTGGTTGCTGAACTTTTTAGATATTTGTCAGATTACCTTTGCCATTCATGCCGACAATGTGGAATATAATCTGGTGCAGATCGAGGAAAAAAAAGGCAACCTAAAGCCAGACTCCAAACGGGGTAACTATCGGATTTTTAGCGTTGCTAAAAAACAGAAAAAATAGAAGAAAAATAGAAGGTCGTCCCTAGATGACACATCCCCCAGAATGGGGAAAACCTGGGTTAGAGTGGGGGTTAAGGGGCGCAAGTTTTGCACCCCAAGCCCAAACGGATGTGGGGAAAAGCGATCGCCGTTCACGATGCTTGTCGCCCCAAACGCCGTCGCCACGCGCGGACAAAGACCAACAGGGGAAACTGATAGTATTCCACCAGCAGCCAAATCACGATCGTGAGATGGGCGAAAAATGCGGAAACGGTCCAAAACTGAGGCAACCAACTCAAACTGCTACCGGGGACCGGGGGAAATATATAGGCAGCGAGTCCCACCACCGTGGGAGGCAATGCCACGATCGCGATCGCCGCAATCCAAATCGGCCACCCCAATTCTACACCGGCACGATGCGCCCCTTGCCATCGGCGACCATTCCAATACCAAGTCAGGGGCAGGGAACTATCGGCCAATTTCACCGAGTTATTCTCGATGTCTGCACTAAAAATGTGGTTGCAAAACTGACAGCCAAAGGCATCCATCATCGGCAGTTCGGAAATTTTGCCGTAGCGACAAACCGGGCAGTGATAAACCCCCCGATAGCTCAACGGCATCGGTTCTGGCATAGAATCGCGCGATCGCCCTGACTCTCCATTTCGGCGAAAAATCGGTTGGGTCACGTCACCCCTCCTTCTGTGATGGCAAAATTACATTCTGGCAATTTTTCGTTCTATTATGAAACACACTTGCCCGCCCTAGAGACCCGGTGGCGATCGCCCCCAAAGCGTTTCGCGAAGTAAACCAGCGGATTTTTCCCGCACAAAAGTCCTGCATTGACCCGACGAAACCCCCAAAAACAAATAGAGACGCGATAACCGCGTCTCCACTCAACATCCACCTTATCCGGATGATGACTTAGTTAAAGATTTTTTGGCCTCCAGGCTAACCCGGGTTACTTGCTGGCATGATATTCGCGAAACGACTTGTAGGCGTTATCCGCATCATACAGATGACACTTGTCCGTAATCTCCTTCATCAAAGACCAGGAAAAGCGAGTTTCCTTGAGATATTCGCCCCAGTTTTCTTGCAAACTGCGATGTGCCTGGCGCAAATTGTAAGACGGAATTGCCGTAGAAACGTGATGAGGAACGTGAACGTTAATATCGTGGCAGAGGAATTCCACCCACCAGGGATAGTCGCAGTGAACCGAACCGCTTAACTGCGCTTTCGCTTCATTCCACTCCTCGGGCATCGCAAAAGAGATATCTGTCGCCGTGTGGTGAACGATGGTAAAGGTACTCATCCAGAAATGGTACACCAACCAAGGGAGCAACCAAAACTTCACAAATCCCCAAATGCCAGTGGTGGCAATTAACACCGGGAAGGCGATCGCCGCCCCCGCGATAACCACCAACGCAGAAAACTTCACCTGTTCGCGCTGTTTCCCCGTAAAGGGTCGCCAGTCAAAGTGCAAAAACGCCCAGTGAGTGATAGATCCTATCCACCAAAACCGTCCCCGCAGTCGGCGATAAAACCACCGGATGCCGCTAGGGGTGCGATCGTAATCCTCAGTAGTCCAAGGTTCCCACGCATTGTCCTCGAACAGTTTATTCGTGTGTTTGTGGTGGTAATTGTGACCGATGCGCCATCCATGAAAGGGATAAATTAATGGCAACATCGTCAAATGTCCCACCAAATCGTTCACCCATTTGCGATGGGCGAAAGAGCGGTGACCGCAATCATGCCCGATCACAAAAAATCCCGTCAACGCCGTTCCCGCAAACACCCAAGCTACGGGTAATAAAAACCACGGAGAAATCGCGATCGCCCAGTAGCCCACCCCTACCAGCAAAACATTGACCGCTACCTTAGTCCAAGCTTTACGCCGATTTTGGATAAATACCTCTTTCGGCAGGGTTTTTATTATATCTCTCAGGCGAAAATCTGACTCGATTGCCTCGGATTTCAACGGCTGAGGTTTTAACGTTGATGCAGTCATTTATAAACCAATCTTCTCCGGTCTCTAGGTCTTGCCAATCATTCAATTTCAGCACATCCAACGCCTGCTAACCCATCAGAAGTCGCAGGCAGTGCGTACTTTCTCCGTTACAGAAATGCCGAGTTCCGGAATAGTCGGTAGCTTGTCCTATCCATCCCGAGAGTTCATACTCCTGCGGCACCTCAGAAAACTTTCATTTTTATAACACATCTCTCCTCAATCTGCCGGAATTTTTTCCATAACTTTTGCCAATCTGCTGTTTCGATCCCCTGCATGGAGGTGTGGCGCTTTGGCCCGATCGCCCCTGAAAACCCCTGCCGGTCTTCTCTCGCTTTCCCCCCGCGATCGCCGCCCCCAAAAAAAATTTTTTCTCAGAAAGTCTCCCAGCTATTTCTTAATATAAAATTTATTTTTTTACCTTGACAATCCCTTAATTCTATGCAGCGATTCTCAGCCGAAAAATTTCCCCCAGACAAACCGATAAAATTTCTCAGAATTGACCGATTTTATGCTAAAGTCTATTTCACTCAATCCTATTTAATTTTGTTATCTTTCCACTGATTCGCGCAATGGGATTCCTTCCCCGACCCCCTAAAAATCCTATTTTGGGATTTTATGCGGCATAAAAAATAACCCAGCGCGATCGCGCAGGTCCGGGTAAAGGCATGGGGCGATCGCGCCTGGTTGGGGGGGGGAGTACGGGGCGCATCCACCGGGGAATCGGCACTCAGTGCCCCATTCCCCGATATAGAGTGCCATTCTCGCGCTCGATGCGCCGCTTGTTTCCCAGAGGCAGCACTATTCTGACAGCGCCGATCCCGAGTTGGACTGGGGCAACTGCTGCTTTTGCTGTTTGAGCGTTTGCAACTGTTGCAGCAGATAGTCTGCTTCTGCCTGCAAGTGCAGGAATTTCACTTGCTGATGAACCTGATAGACAGACTTCAGCTTTTGCACGATGCGATCGCCGTCGGTACTACGGGCGCGACCTTGGGCGGAGGTTCCCGACGTCACCGCATTGGGATTACTCTGCAGGCTCTCAGACTTGGATCGGCTAGATAGAACAGTGGGCATCAGTCGTTCGTTAGTGATTTCTGCTTACTCTCAAACCAAAGTTTAATTTTATCTTAATTCTCAGAGAAAAAAGCAGCCGATATATCAATATTTCTAATAGGCAAGGAGTTCTGGGTTGATTGCCCGAGTGTCGGTCATCCTCCCCCACCGCCCGTAGGTAGGCAAGGCAGTAGATTACCTCAGTTCCCCCCGCCAGATGCACCTGCAACTTTGGCGCGATCGCCGAATCATCTTGTCCCCCAGTATGCAACGGGGACTCTCGCGCTAAACTGAGATCGGACTGATAAGTTTGTCTGAAGTGCAATTAAATTAACCAAGGTGACGCTTAGTTCTTCTACCCCTGCTTCCCCAGATTCCGGTTCACTTTCCAACAGTGACCCAATTCGACCTGCCGGCTGGCCCGGTTTGCTCGAAACGTACCGCGAGTATCTCCCCGTGAGCGATCGCACCCCCATCGTGACCCTGCAAGAAGGCAACACCCCCCTAATTCCCGTCCCGGCGATCGCCGAGATCGTGGGCAAACAGGTGGAAGTGTACGTCAAATACGATGGTCTCAACCCCACCGGCAGTTTTAAAGATCGGGGGATGACGATGGCCATTTCCAAAGCCAAAGAAGAAGGATCCGAGGCAGTGATTTGTGCCAGTACCGGCAACACCTCCGCTTCCGCCGCCGCTTATGCCAGACGCGGTGGAATGCGCGCCTTCGTCCTGATTCCCGATGGCTATGTGGCCCTCGGCAAACTCGCCCAAGCATTAGTCTACGGCGCAGAAGTATTGGCCATCAAAGGTAACTTCGATCGCGCCCTAGAAATCGTGCGCGAGATGGCCGATCGCTATCCCGTGACGTTAGTCAATTCCCTCAATCCCTATCGCCTCGAAGGACAAAAAACCGGTGCATTTGAAGTCGTGGATGTGCTCGGCAACGCCCCCGACTGGCTGTGCATTCCCGTAGGCAATGCCGGCAACATCAGCGCCTATTGGATGGGATTTTGCCAGTACAAACAAGCCGGCAAATGCGATCGCCTGCCGCAAATGATGGGCTTTCAAGCTGCCGGTTCCGCCCCCATCGTTCAGGGATCCCCCGTGTCCAATCCCGAAACCATCGCCACCGCCATCCGCATCGGCAACCCCGCCAGTTGGGAAAAAGCGATCGCCGCCGCCGAAGCCTCTCGAGGCGGTTTCACTGCCGTTACCGACGAGGAAATTCTCCACGCCTATCGCCTCCTCGCCTCCCAAGAAGGCGTATTTTGCGAACCCGCCTCCGCCGCCTCCGTCGCCGGCTTGCTAAAAGTCAAAGATCGGGTACCCACCGGTGCTAAAATCGTCTGCGTCCTCACTGGCAACGGACTCAAAGACCCAGATACCGCCATCAAACACTGCAACAACGCCTTCAAACAGGGAATTGAGCCGGAAATCGAAGCCGTGGCCAAAGTGATGGGTTTTTAAGAACTAAGAATTAAGAATGCAGAATACAGGATTAATTTGGCCATTCGCACTTCTTAATTTTTAACCCTTCTCCAGTCTCAAGTCTCAATTCCCCCCGCTTTCCTCATGGTTCGATTGCTTTTCCGGGGAAGTGGGGGGATGAATTCCTTTTAAAGATTGGAACAAGTCCAGATTCGGACCGCCCTTTCCGGACGATTGGCCTTTTTTGAGCAGTTCCACCGTATCGCCAAGGGCAGAAGTTAAACTGGCGCGAGTTTGTTCGTGGGCGACTTTTTCGGCTTCCAGGGCATCCGAGAGACGAGACACCTCTTGCCGCGCCCGATCGCGATCGCGCAGGACCTCAATCAGTTTAGCTTTTAACCCTTCATCATCCAGTTGCGAGAGTTCCGAGGCCAATTGGGACGCAGTAGAACCCGACGAGGCATCCCCGGCGGATTTGCCCTGCATGTCCTCGAGTTGCGATCGCAACTGAGCGATCGCCGTTTGATGTTGCTGAACCTCACTGCGGCGCTGCTGAGCCTCCTTATTGTACAGTTCCCGCCAGCGATCGGTACTGCCATGAGCCTTTTGCAACTCTTGTTGCAGCTCAGCTAACTGCTGTTTGAGCGATTTAATTTCTTCCAACCACTGCGAAACATCTCCAGCCATCTGTTTCCCCTCCCCTGCGATCGTCCAGATTTATCCCCCATTCCTCGGGGGATGCACTAAAGTGAATCAATTCGATGATGCGCTATGACTAATGACAGAGCGATCGTCCGGTAACTGACCCCACGTCAGGTTATTTAGAAGTCACCCCCATTATCCCCATGCGATTTGCAAGTTTTTTTCGGTTCTTGCGAGCGAGAAATTGGGCAGCCCTGCGGGAGGATATCAACCGCTTCCTCGAGCGGCGGCCTAGATTAGTGAAATTTGGCCGAAAAGCTGCCAAAATTATCTTATCGTTATTTAAGCAAATTGGGAAGCTGCTGCGCTGGCTGGGAACGCCAATCGTCAGCTTTTTTAACTTTTTTCTGTACTTAAATTTTTCCACAGTGCGCCAGATCGTCGATCGCGTGGGAAAACAGCGATTAACCGGCCTGTCGGCAGAGATAGCCTTTCATGCAATGTTATCCCTGTTTCCCGCCTTATTGGCAGTGATTGCGGCGATCGGGCTATTTGAACCGTTACAATCTACCCTGTTCAATTTGGGGCGACAACTTGCCGAAGTGATTCCGGAACAAGTGTGGGACATGATTACCAGCTTGATCCGAGAAATTTTGCAAAGTCGCAATCAAGAGGTCTTTTCCGTGGGGTTTTTGGGAACGCTGTGGGTATTTTCCGGGGCGATCGGGGCCGGAATTGCCGCCCTCGATCGCATTCATCAAATCCCCATCGAAGAAGCCAGACCTTTTTGGAAAGCCAAACTCGTCTCCATCGCCCTGGCGATCGGCACCATTATTTTGCTGATTGTCGCCTGTTTTTTGGTATTTATCAGCGATTGGGTGGTGCAGTTGCTCGCCCGTCGCACCTGCCTGCTAGAATCCGGTCAGGATTGTTTGCGCGAGTCCGGTTTGCTGTGCTTGTTGCAGCCTTTGCCCAGTTGCGAATTAGAATCGCGACTGCTAGAAGTGTGGCATTTTTGGAGTCGCCCTCTCACCTTGCTGATCGTGTCGGCGGCGTTTGCCTTTTTGTATTTCTTTGGTCCGTCTCATCGCCGTCACGATACGCCCCTGATTCCGGGAGCGGTGGTGGCGGCCCTGTTGTGGGCGCTGATTTCGAGTTTATTTCGCCTGTACGTGTCTCATTTTGGCAATTACAACCGCACCTATGGTGCAGTGGGAACTATCGTGATTTTGCAACTGTGGCTTTACCTGAGTTCTTTGGTGGTGTTATTGGGTGCTCAGTTAAACGTCAGCGTCGGGGAAGCCATGCGGCGGAAAAAAGCCCGGAGACATCGCCACTGAAATGGGCACAAATGCGGGCAATTCTCTGGCCGATTAGCGCTGTTTGAGGACGATTAACGTAATGTCATCGTCAGGTTTACGATCGCCCATGTGCTGTTGCAGGTCCGCGATCGCCGCTGCTTTAATCTGGGCCGCACTCTCTTGGCGATGGTCTCGCACCACTTGAATGAATCGCTCTAATCCATACAGGCGATCGCCACTGGCATCTAACGCTTCGGTAATCCCATCGGTGTAGAGTACCACCACATCCCCCGGATTCAATTTCACTTCCGTTTCCGCAATAAAATCGGCAATATCCGACTCTAACCCCACCGGAAAACCCAAATCCATCGTGTCGATTCGTTCCACTTCCCCACTCGATCGCACCAAGATAACTTCTTCATGCTGTCCGCTCAAGCGCAAGCAATTTTGTTCGTAATCGATTAACGACAGGGTAAGGGTTTTATCGCTATTCATCCGCAATACATTTTCGTAAAGGGTTTGATTCAGGGTTTGCAAAAATTTCACTGCATCGGTTTCCCGGTGGGTAAACAGGGAGCGAATGGCGGTTTGCGCCATCATCATTAATACCCCACTTTCTAATCCATGTCCCGTCACGTCCCCAATGCCAATTTTCACTCGCCCTTCATGTTGGAGAATGTCGTAATAATCTCCCCCCACTTCATCGGCACTTTCCATAAATGCTGCAATATCTAACCCGGCGATCGCCTCTAATTCCGCTGGTTTCGGCAAAATCATCTGCTGCAGACGCCGCGTCACGTCTAATTCCGCCGACATCCGCAAATTTTCGGCTTTCAACCGCTCGTTTAAAACGGTAATTTCTTGATTCGCCAGCTCCAGGTTCTCGTTTGCTGCAGCTAATTGCGCGGTTCGTTCGATGACTTTTTGTTCCAGGGTTTGATAAAGCAGGGCATTTTCAATCGAAATCGCTGCTTGGGCGGAGAGGATGCTTAGCACTTCTAAACGCTGTGGGGTAAAGGCATCGGCAACTAGATTGTTTTCTAAATAAATCATGCCGATGAGTTTGCCTTGATTGAGAATTGGCGCACATAAAACCGACTGGGATTGATGGGCAATAATATAAGGGTCTGCGGTAAAGTTTCCCTCGGCGCTGGCATCGCTTAGAACCACACTTTCTCCAGTGCGAGCTACATAATTGATAATCGATTGCGGGAGAATGTCAGCTTGTTGAATGGGCACGGAGTTCAGCACTTGGATTTCCCCATCGACTTCTCGCGCCGCTTCGATGGTTAATTGGCCATTTTGAGATAAAATCAAACTGCCTTTTTGTGCCCCGGCATTTTCAATCGCGATCGCCATCAGTTTGGAGAGCAAGGCGGATAAAACCACCTCGCTGGAAATCGCTTGGCTGGCTTTCATTACTGTGGCAAAATCCAGATCCGAATCCTGATGCGCCCCAGACGTTTGGGTGATAGATTTTTTGGACAATTGCCGCGAAGATTGCTTTTGACTAACGACTTGGGGATAGTTTCGTTCTAATTCTTCCAGTTTGCGCTGAGCGCCCCAGAGTTGATAGCCATAGTAAGCTTTTTTCAGATAAATTGTGGCAAAATCTTCTTTACCCCGCTGTCGCCAAAATTTAGCCGCAAGTTCGTTGGCTAAAGCTTCGTAGTGGATAAATTCATTTTCTCCGGCGGATGCAATGGCGCGATCGTACAGTTCCATCGCCTCTAAATCCCGCCCTTCTATCCGCGCAATTTCCGCCTCGACTAGCAGATATTTATGGAGGAAGTTCTCCGGGCAGTTATCCGCCCAGATTTTCATCTGCTGTTGATTGCTGGCGATGGTTTCGGGATACTCTTGTGTTTCGGTTTCGCTCGCCGTGGCATAGAGTCTCGCGAAAATGAGAGACTGATAAAAATTAATGTCGGCAACGAGAATGCCTCCCGTGATAAATTTCTGGTATTGATGGCCAATTGCAATGGATTCTTTAGCTAAAGATAGCTCGCCATCTAAATAGAGAGCAAGGGCATTGAAGGTATGATAAACGCACAGCGGCTGGAAACTGTGATGAGATTCGCAATCAAACAAAAATTGTTCTTCAGTTAGCGCAGTTTGCTCCAACTCCGACTGTTCCTGGTTTTGCCCAATCAACTTTAAACTCACAAGCTTAATTGCCAACAGTTCGTCAATCGACCATTGATTGTTAGTTCGATAAGTAAAAGGCAGAAATTCCTCGATATTTGCCAGGAGATTCAGCAGGTTATTTCCTTGACAAAAATGATGGACACTTCTACAATGGAGAAGAAACCCTGCATATTGCAACTCTCCCACAGCCAAGCCGGCTTGATAGGCTTCGTCAAAGATAGCCTCGGATTGCTTTAAGGGTTTAAACCAGTGATTGGTAACGTATCCAAAAATCAGGCCATCTTTACACTTTAAGGTCAAGTTATTAAACTTGTCGGAAAGCTGTAAGGCTAACTGGCACAGTTCGTAGGCTAATTTATAATTGCCCAGGGCCGAACCGACGATATTGCTATAATTAGAATACACCATTGAGGAGTCTCTGCAATGGCCGTAATCCAAAGAGAAATTAACCACCTTGGTAGAAACGACGGTAAACAGGTCGTAATCGGAAGCAAAAGTGCTGGTAATTAGGTTAACGAGCAATTTCAGGGCGATAATATGTTCCGGATTTTGCATGTGCGGTGCATCGAGGAGAGCGGAGACATCGCGATCGCTCAGGCGGGTTTGGATGCGGGCGAGTTCCGCCTCAAATGCCGCCTTCAAATCGGTTTCGGGCAATTCAATTCCCAACAGCTTCAGCGCGGTTTTCCCCGTTTCAATGGCGGCGGGGTAATTGGCAGTTACGGTGTACTGCAACACCAGCAGATGGTAAATTTCTGCTTTTTCCAGAGTGGTTTTGGCTTCGGCGAGCAATAGATTAATCAGTTCGCGCGATCGCTCGATATTGCCATTCAAATATTCCACCTCTGCCAGTTCTTTGTGCAGCGCAAAGGTTAACTCGTAGTGCTGCACCCACGCCTGTGCCGGTAAGCAGGCAATTCCGGCATGTAAATATTCCAGAGACGCTGCATAAGCCGTCGCATCTTTCGCTTTTTGGGCAGCAGATAAATTGAGCCTTGCTAATTCAATGCTTTCGGATTCGGTGTCGATTAAATCCGCAGCACAGTTCAGATGACCGACAATTTCAAACAGGTTCGTGCCCAATTCATTGGCGGGAGTATTTTTCAACAACAAGCCGCCAATTTTATGATGCACCGCCCGTTTCACATCCTCCGCAATCAGTTCGTAAGCCGCCTGCTGGACGCGATCGTGAACGAATTGGTAGCGAACCGCCAAGCGATCGCGATCGGTAAATTCCACAAACTTATAATCCTCACCCAGCGCTACAATCAATCCCCCTTTCACCGCACTAAAAATTCTGCGCGCAATCGTTTCTGGCTGTTCTTCCGTCACCACTGCCAAAGTTTGCAAGTCGAATTGATTCCCAATACAGGCGGCAATTTTGAGAATATCCTGGGTTTCCTCCCCTAGCTTTTGAATTTTTCCCGCCATCAATTCCACCACATTATCGGTGATTTGAGCGGTTTGAATGCTCCCTAACTCCCACTGCCAACCGCCGCCAGTTCTTCCGATATTGCCCTTATCTCCCTCAGAATATGCCCCAGAAGGATACTCAAAATATAACAATTCATCAGCATAAAGCGAGGTGAGAAATTCCTTCATAAAAAAGGGATTTCCCTGAGTTTTCTGGAACACCAGTCCCGCCAATTCCGCAGTTTCTTCTGTGGTGCAGCGCAGGGTATCTGCAATCGACTGGTTCACCGTTTCTCCCGACAGCGGTGGCAGAGAAATCTGATGGACAATTGCCCCGGATTGGCGAATGTTTTCCAGCGCCAAACTCAAGGGATGAGTGGCACTCACTTCATTATCCCGATAGGCTCCAATAAAAAATAAATAGTTCAGTTCCGATTCGCTCATCAGCAGTTGAATCAATTTCAGCGAAGCGGAATCCACCCATTGCAAATCGTCGAGAAACAGCACTAGGGGATGTTCTTTTTGGGCGAAGACTTTAACGAAATTGAGAAATACTAAATTAAAGCGGTTTTGCGCCTCCGTGGCACCCAGTTCTTCCACTGGCGGTTGAGGACCGATAATCAGTTCCACATCTGGGATGGCATCGATGATAATTTGAGCGTTGACGCCTAGGGCCGCCAGCAGGCGATCGCGCCACTGTTGGATTTGCGATTCGCTTTCGGTTAATATCTGGGCGATCGCCGCCGAAAATGCCTGCACGATACCCGTATAAGGAATATTGCGCTGCAACTGGTCGAATTTCCCCCCGATAAAATACCCGCGATAGGCAGTAATCGGTTTGTAAATTTCTTGCACTAAAGCCGATTTTCCAATTCCGGAATAGCCGGCAATCAGCATCATTTCGCTGTGCGCCGCATCTGTCCCTTCCCCGATCGCGCGCTGAAATGCTGCCAGTAAGGTCTCGATTTCTGCTTCTCTACCGTACAGTTTTTCCGGAATCTGAAAGCGATCGTAAAGCTCTTGTGTCCCCAACGGAAACTCGTCAATACGTCCCGTTTCTCGTAACTGCGATCGACAGATTTCTAAATCCGCTTGAATTCCATAAGCACTTTGATACCGTTCTTCTGCCGTTTTCGCCATCAGTTTCATCACGATATCGGACAGCGCTTTAGGAATGGTTTCATCTACCTCGCAGGGAGAAATCGGATATTTTGCCAAATGACAGTGGACTAATTCCATCACATCGCTGACCTCAAAGGGCAAGGAATGGGTCAGTAATTGGTAAAAGGTAGCCCCGAGGGAATAAAAGTCCGTTCGGTAATTCACGCAGCGATTCATTCTCCCGGTTTGTTCCGGTGACATATAGGCCAGGGTTCCCTCTAATTTTTGGGGATTTCTTAAGGTAGTATTTTCGCGGGATAACACGGTGGAAATCCCGAAGTCTATCAGTTTTAACTGGCCAGTTTCGGGGTGGTAAATGATATTTGCCGGGTTGATATCCTTGTGCAGAATATCGGCTTGATGAATTTGCCCTAAACTTTCGGCACTTTTTATCGCAATATCCAAAAACTCGGCTAGCTCGAATCGGCGCAATTCAAGCAATTTTGCCAAGGATTTTCCGCCAAAATCCTCTAGCACCATCACCAGGAAATTTTGCGATTTTTCTAAGCTATATGCCCGAACAACTCCCTCTAGGTTCTGGAGAGTGCGAGTGATTTCATATTCCCGTTTGTAGCGCTTCAGTTTGTCCGGGTCTGGATAATCTTCTGAGAGACGTTTGAGGATGACCGATTCCCCGTCGGCGTCTCGGCGCGCCCGATAGACAATGGAATTATCGCTGTTATAGATTGATTCTAGGATAGTGTAGCCAGAAATTTTCAGCATGATGTTACGTTTATTGCGATGAGTGAAAAAGTTATGCGGTGAAATTGTCGTTTTCACCCGGAACAAGGCAATCTGAAAGGTGAAACTGGCCAGGCGATCGCTCCAGTCAAATTAAATTTAGCGGTGCAAGCGATCGCCCCCTTATTATAACTGCAATTTGAAAAAAGGTTACGGCTTTTTCATCCCCGGTTCCCTAGGCATTTGGCAATCCAATTCGCTTTTTGGTTCCCGCTGCGGATAGACCCAGTTATCGAACAAGGTTTGGATGAGGGTTCGATAGGTTGAACTCTGTTTGTCGATTAAATGCTGGTAATCGTCATGGGAATTTACGTGATAGGAAGAATTCCGGGTCTCGATGTGGGCTAACCAAGTGGTGTGGATGGTAAAACCGACGTTAAAATCAGGATGCCACAGTTTGCATTTTGGCCCACTTTTGAGATCGGCGGCATCAAAAATCCACAATTCATTGCCGTTAGTCGGATCGGATCCGTCCCCGTGATGAACGATGCAAGCGATGTAACCATCGGTAGAACTTCCGCGATCGCTGCGGGGAATAAATTGAGGAGAAATCGCCCACCGATTCTCGGGAAACTGATAAACATCAGCGATGCTCAATCGGTTTTCCCCCGCTTTGACACTTTCTCGGGGTTTTATCTGCACCCGCAATAGATTCGAGTTGCGACCTTGTGCGGTAATTTCATCCAGTAATTCCAGTCCGATCTGTCGGTGGGGGTAATCTCGATACAGGTGAACCATGTGGGGAGTTTTCAGTTCCGACCAACATCCCAAACAACTCCAGTAAATATTCTCCAGGGTCTCGGGATGGGGAAAATTGCGATAAGCATATAATGCCGGCCCCCAGGTATAATTCACGTCCATTACCGTATGTTGTTGGTTCTCGATTAAGGTACCGGTTTTGCCATCGATTTCGTGACACCCCAATCGACTGATATCCATCGGTCCGGCGATCGCGCCATACAGACGCCCCAGCTTTTCCCCTGCTTCATTCTCGTCATAGTCAAATTCGGAAAGCCATTCCGCCGCATCCCAGGCACACACATGGGACACATGCAGGGTAATGCGATCGCCCGGGTTGCGATAGTCTACCAAAAAGTGCGCCGCTTCTCCCGGAATGATGGCTTTCTTAGCATCCACAGAATCTTTTTCCGGCTTTAAATCCCGGCGATTGATGATATAAACCCGCGTATGAGACAGTTGCGGTTTATCGAACCAATTTCTGAGAATTTTTTCGATTTCTGCCGCGTCATTGATGTTTGAAAAAGAGGGCAGCAATTCTTCAATAGAAAGCTTGAAGGCGGTATCTACCAGCACTATATAATCTTCTGTTACCCCCATTTGGTGGATGCTTTGCTCGATTTTCAGGGGGCATCCATTATAGTGAACTTTCCATTTTTTCAGCTTACCCGCACCGTCCCACTGCATCAAATACACAAAGTTTCCCGTAAAAAATTCCCAAATTGCCTGCAGGAAAAGCATCAAGCTTTGGAAAATTTGGTAGAGTTTTTTCCATCCGAATTGCAGGGAAAATTCTCCCTTCTCATCCGGCGGTTTGAGTTCAGCATCTTCTGCGGGATAGGTGGTAACTTTGCCGCGATTTTTCAGCCAGTCTACCAACTCTTTCAACAAATAGCAAATCGGAAATAATTGCGAGAAAACATTGGCAGGCGATCGCCCAATATTTACCGTAAACATCTCGGACGTATAAGGGTCGAAACAGGGATGCGCCGAGGTTTGCACGATTTTAAACACTTGCGGCGGTTGACCCAACGAATTGCCCAGCTTGCTGACTTCTTCCCATTCATCATTGCCCCCCACCGGCGTCACGGTTTCGAGGGTTTTCGGGTCGATTTCGTAGGGACGACCCACATCCCAGGTCACCAACAACCGATCGCGGTTTTCCCCCTGAAATTTCATCGGCAAAAAGGCGGTATTTAATTGATTGCGCGACCCTAACCGAGAGATTCTCGCGATGCCTAGATTGTAAAATTTCAAGCTGCGATAGTCGGGACATTTAGCGGTGGTTACATCGGCGTAATAACAGGGGGGTTTCACCAATCGCGCGGACAGAAATACCCCCTCTTGCAGATTGTCGAAATCCACCCGATAAACCATCCCATCGCCATTGTAAAGAGGGGTAGTGCCATCACGAGAAGGGCAGACCGTGGCTTCACTGACATCTACATCCCCCGGGGGTGAATCAATCGACCCATTCGCCCCAATGAAGAACAAATGCCCTTGCAAATCCGTGGGAATCGTTCCTTCCTTCACCTGTAGTTTTAGGGGGCGCTCTTTCGCCGCTGGATTGTCTTCTGGGTTGCCAAATTCAGCTCGACTCACTGACAATATCGAGCGCGGAAAGCGGGTGGTTATGCTTTTTTTTGTATCGGTTTGTAGTAGTTCGTTCATCAGCGGTTGTGGTTTTTCGGTAAAAAAGCAGTATGGGGCGATCGCCGAAATGGCATGGTTCAATGGTAACGATGACGCCAAAACCCTGTCACCCTGTGGGGCGATCGCCAACTGTGGATGTTGTTACCCTGGTTACAAAATCCTAAAGTTTCTAAGTGGAAGACTATTTTAACCCAAAATTAACCGTATCAACTTCGCAAACAAATCAGGGTTCCGAGGGAGAAAAGCGAAGGGGCAAGGCATAGGTTCCATCGGGGAAAACGGGAGGAAAGCGAACTGTAGCTTTGTCAATTTCCCTTCTTTAACCGCCTCAAAATAGTTTTAATACCGTCGGGGGCTTTGCCAGCGATAAATGACGGCTAAAGCAATGGACAAAAAAAGCAATAGCCAAATCACTCCGCTGGAAATACCAGAGAGAACCTGTAGTCCTCGGAGTACCCAAAGGAGGACCAGGAGGCTAACCACAATCCAAAATGACCCGGAGACAATTTTGAGCATCTGCGTCGGAGGCGATCGGCTTTACAGGTGAAACGCAGCTCGGGGGAGAACCCAAACAAGGGTTGGTGCGCGCTTTCTCTAGTGTGCCACAGGGTGGAGGGTTTGGCAGCCCATCTGTTTTTCTTGCATTCCAGGGAAAAATAGGGTCAAGAGAAACGGACCGGCGGACCTTTGCATCGCCGCCGAGATGTTTTGCCCGTGGTGAATCGCGTTACAATCAACCCCCAAACATCACAAATCATGCATTATGCCCAGTCGTAAAACGTTGAAATTACCAGATATCGAGCTTTCTTACCTGGAGTGGAACCGAGGAAAAGAGCCGCTGTTGTTATTGCATGGGTTGGGAGACCATGCGGGAGTGTGGTGTAGCTTAGGGGAGTATTTGGCCGATCGCTATCATATTGTGGCACCGGATATGCGCGGTCACGGGGAAAGCGGCAAACCGGAAACGGGATACTCGGCCACCGAGGCGATCGCGGACCTGGAAGGAGTGATGAACCATCTCGGTTGGGACTGCGCCCACATCTTGGGTCACTCCTGGAGTGGAAAATTGATTCCGATTTGGGCGCGCCAAAACCCGCAGCGCTTCAAAACTACCATCTTGGTGGATCCGATTTTTATTACCAAAATGCCTAGCTTTCTCAAGTTGAGTTTTCCAATTCTTTATCGCACTCTGGATTGCTTGAAAATGATCGGGCCATTTCCCAGTTATGAGGCGGCGCAGGCGCAGGCGCAGCAACTCGGTCAGTACGCCGGATGGAGTCCTTTGCAACAGCAGGTGTTTGAAGGGTCTATCGAGCAAAAACTGGATGGGAATTGGGGGAGTAAGTTTGTCGTCGCCGCCCGGGATGGAATTTTTGCCGATGTGATGCGGGTGGCGGGGTTAACTGAAGCGATCGCGATTCCCACTTTATTCATTCAACCGGAAAAAGGGGTCAATCGTTCCGCTTGGCAAATGAAGCCTTACCTCAAGTATTTAAAACATCTTAGGATCCAGCGACTCCCTGGGAATCATTGGCCGTTTTTAGTTCAACCCACGGCGTTTAATCAGACAATCGAAACATTTTTAGCCGAGTTTGCCTCCAGCTAGTGCGGGGGCACAAATGTTGTCCGTTTTCGTGAAACCCTGATTTAGAAAGAACTCTGGCCATTGCTGTCCTACCCTAGGGGCGAAAAATGAGTGCCAGAGCGATCGACTCGACTGGACAATTCCCGGTTTCAATTGTTATTGATTGAGGGGTTTAGTACATGAGGGGTTTAACCCCCCACTTGACGCTTAACACTTCTACATGAGAATCTATTACCCTGAAGCTCGGAGATAATAGCAATGACAGGATCCAATCCCGCCTTCGGTTTTAGCCCAAGTTCCGCATCCAATTCCCGGGATGCTGACAATTCTGGCCTCGATCCGACCAGCGATCGCTCAAACCCCCTCGAAATAACGAGGGAAAATGGGGAAGAGACGCCCCATAGCGCGATCGCCGCAGTGGATCCCCAGCAAGCCTGGGAAACCGCTTTGCGTCAAGTAGGAGAAGAACTGCAACAGGTTCGCCTTGACAGAGGTATTTCTCTCTATCAACTGCACGCATGGACCTACGTTCCCCTGGATCACATCAAGGCAATCGAAAACGGGACCGTCGAGAGTTTGCCCCCAGCCATTTTCGTGCGTGGGTTTGTCCGTCGCCTCGGCGATGCCTTGGGATTAAGCGGTTCGGAGATTGCTGATTCTTTACCCGAAATTACTCCGCATCAAACCCTCGCCAACACCTCGGAAGAATTCAACTCTGCTTCTGGATTTTCCCTCAGTCCGATTCATTTGTACGTGGGCTATGCCGCAATTTTAGTCACTGCAGTTGCCGGACTAACTTGGATCACCGGTCAGGTTTCCGCCGAGTCTTCTCCCACTCCCGCAAGCGGGACAACCCTCGAATCTACCATTGAATCCGAGGAATAAATCTCCTCTCAATTGATTGAGATGAAGCATGGTTCCCGAGAAAATTATCACCAAAAAACGGGTTGTTATTTCACAGATAGTTTCTCGGAAAAGGCGTACCAAAATTAAGCAAAGTCAGTGTTAATCAAACATACTGATAGCTTTGATTGTCGGTTAAACCTTACCAAAGCGCAGCGATCGCTGAGCTTGTAAAAACCGAATAAACCTCCGCGATCGCAGCTAATTTTTTCGGCGATTTATATTCTTATTTTGAGGCAATTTAACAATAAATGAAGGAAAATAAATATCCGTTAGAGCGAGGATTGAAAAATTTTTAAATTCAAAAAATACCCCAAAAATACCCGGCAAATTCAGAAATACAGGCCACTGCTTTCCGGGGGAATCCATACTTGCAAGAACCCCACACAAACCCCGGAGTCACCGTCACAGAAATTCCCGTTTGAACCTACACTCAGCCGGCGATCGGGGAACAGAAAACTGCATTCGTGCTGAATTGGGAATCCTCAGCCCCCGTCAAGCCAGGAATAACGCACCGATCCAAAGCTAAGCCGGATTTTATTCCAGAAAAACCAAGATTTATGGTACAAAATCGGCTAAAATGCGCTTTGGCATCTGTTGGCTCGTTGGGAGAGATGTGGCTGGTCAAGCGATCGCCCTTTCATACCCTAAAACCCCTCGGCATTGTTAAGCGCCTAAATCCGGATTCGATTCTCCAAAATCCGAAACCTGAGAGGGATTCATTCTAGGATGGCGAGAACTGTAGCAAGATGCCGGCAACCCTTCGAGGGTCTAGCCTTCTGAGAGCAATCGCTTTCTCGCGCCCGCGCCGGAAGTCAGCTTCCTCCTGTTGCCCCAGGGTGGATCCAGCATAATTCTACAGATAAGCTAAAGTATTTGGATAAAAATCCATGTCCCCGATCGAATCTTTCAGTCGCATTAAACGTTGGCCTCGCATCGCCCTAGTGAGTTTATCCTTAGGAGGGATTTGCGCCATCACTCCAATCCAAACCGCGATCGCCCATTCCCCTCTCGATGGCGAAAATCAAACCCACCGCAATCCGCCCGCACAATCCGAATTTACCGCATCTAGACGCGATTCAATCCCACCGGAACAAATACATCACCCTCCTACAACTCTCCACGACGCGAGGGCGATCGCATCCCAGTTACCCCCCGATCGCCTTCCCCGCATTTCTCCAGTTCAGACCCAATTCACCACCGTATCCCCAGAGGAATCTCAGTTCGACCCTCACCAAAACGCGATCGCCCAACAACTCAGCGCCTGTCCTAACGGACTGCAAGTAGAAAGCGTCAGCGGAGAGGTCACATTTGAAGGACAGCTCATCTCTGCGGGAGAATGCTTGCAACCCGCCACCGGCACCATCGTCGCCGATGTCAATTCCACCGCAAGGTTGCGCCTCGACAATTTTCGCGGCAGCATCGAGGTCGCCGAAGTCACCGAATTTAACCTCGAAACCCTGTCAGATTCCAACGTGGATTTGTTCGTACAACAGGGGCGCGTCCGCTTTTCCGTCGGTCGCTTATCCCAAAATCGCGCAGCGCTGCCCGCCGAGACCCTAGAAGCGCTCAAAACCACTGACCCAGAGAACCCGGCGATCGCCCAAAACCGTGGCGGCGATTCTCCGTTTCGCGTTCGCACTCCCACCGGCGTCGCTGGCGTGCGCGGCACCTCCTTTGGCGTCGATGTCGGTCCTAACGGTCAAACCGGCGTTAGAACCTTAGCTGGCACCGTCATCGCCAGCGGTCAGGGGCAAGAAGTTACCGTGGGTCGAGGTCAGTTTACGGTGATAGGTCCTGGATCTGCCCCCCTAGCACCCCAGGAGATTCCCCCGGAATCCAAATTCCGCGTGTTGCTCACCCAAGTCCGAGGCATGGATCTGGTTCGCATCGAAGGCAAAATCGATCCCCCCGACATTTTACTGCTCGACGGAGAACTGGTGGAAACCAATAGCGATGGGACGTTTTCATTGTTGGTGCCTCGCCCCCGGTCTCGCCGTTTCCGGTTTGTGGTCCGAGGTCCAGCAGTTCGCGAACGAGTCTATGTGGTTCCGATTCGATAATCTGCCGCTAGTCCAAGTCACTTCCCCAGTCAGTTTTCTCTCGATCTTCGAGAAAGCTGATTTTTTTTATCTTTGCGAAATACCATCAGGCCGTAAACATCCTACCACTCTTGCCCGGTACAACCCTCACAAAATCACGCACTTCCCGGAATGCTGTGGGAGGATTTGCCGCAAAATGAGGCACCGGGAACGAGTACAACGATTTGAGGCTTCCACTCCCCTCCGCCTCCGGAAAAGCAGAGGCGCGAATTTCGTTGATACTCGATGGGCATATTTCATCCCTTGCTCGAACGAGAAACTGCAGGCACTTTAAGCTAAACCAGATGCCACTGCCTTTCGCTCGAAATCTCTGCGAATCCTGAATGCCCGCCGCCTTGCTCAGCGGCACCAGGGTATTGCCCCACAGCGTCGGCATAGGTCCGCACGGAGAAGGGAAAGGAACGAATTAGTCCTCATTTGCGTTTTTTATCATGTAAAATCTAAACTCTGAAAGGACAGTTGGTGTTGTTGTGGGATTTCGAGGCTGGATAGATAAATATTTCCGAGGGCATCATCCGTTGGTGCCCGGAACCATCGCAGCAGTCATCTCGGTGGGGATGTGGCAGTTAGGCGCATGGCAAGGGTTGGAACGCTTGGCATATCAGATGTTATTCCAACTGCGACCCGACCCGGGGTGGGACGAACGGATTGCCGTCATCGCCATTGATGAGAAAAGCTTGCAAGAGTACGGACAGTTTCCCTGGCAGCGCGATCGCTACGCTGAATTGTTACAAGCTCTGGAATCCTCTCCTCCCGCCGCCATTGGTTTCGATATTCTTTTCCTCGACCCGAGTCCCCAAGATGAGGAACTCGCCGAAGCGATCGCCGCGAACGATCGCGCGGTCCTGGCAAGGGGAGGGGAAGGGGAAGAACCCCTGCCGATTTTACAATCCGCCACCGCCGCGATCGGTCACATCGTCCACGAAGCCGATAGCGATGGGATCAGCCGTCAAGCCATCATCTGGTTCGATGGCATCCCCACGTTGAGTTTGGCTATGCTTCACCTGGCGCGAGAGCAGACCTATGCCAGTCTTTTAGATACCATTCCCCCCACTGCCAAAATCCAGCCGAATCCAGAACTCGATTGGATTAACCTCTGGATCGATTGGCCCGGAAAAATGGAAGCGGTGCCCACGTATCCCTTTGTGGATGTGGTGGAGGGCAATGTTCCCCCAGACGCCTTTCGAGATCGACTCGTTTTGCTGGGGTTTGTGGCTACGGGGGTAGATACGAAAATTTCCCCCTTGCAACGGATTTCTGGGGTTTATCTTCATGCGGCAATTTTGGATAATTTTCTCCAACAACGATTTTTGCAGCGCCTCCCGCAGCCAGTGACGATTCTGTTACTCATGGCGATCGCCCTCGGCATGAGCTGGCTGCAGTTTAAGCGCGAATTTACCGGACGGCTGGCGATCGCTCTATTGCTGTCTGTGGGTTGGTTCGCGATCGCCTTCGCCGCTTTTACCTGGGCACAGTGGTGGCTGCCGGTAGCCGCACCGATCGGCAGCATCATTTTAGCCGGCACCGGGGGACAACTGCGCGACCAATACGAAAAGCAACAACTCTTAAATCTGTTTTCCAAGCAGATTTCTCCCCAACTCGCTCACAATATCTGGTCTCGTCGCGACGAAATTTTTCAAAATGGGGATCTGCCGCCTCAAGAACTCACCGCTACGGTGCTGTTTATGGACATTCGCGGCTTTACTAGCATCTCGGAACTCATGTCCCCCCGGGATTTGCTCCCCTGGTTAAATGAATACCTCGATGGAATGTCGGATTGCATTTTGGATAATGGCGGGGTCATTGATAAGTATATTGGGGATGCGATTATGGCGGTGTTTGGCGTTCCGTTCCCCCGCGAGTCACACTCACAGATCGAACAAGATGCCCTCAACGCGATCGCCGCTTGCTTTGCCATGCACCAGCGACTCCAAGTGTTGAATCAAAAATTCAAACAGCATGGTCAACCGGAAATACGGATCGGGATTGGGATGCATACCGGATCTCTGATTGCCGGCAGTGTGGGGGGTCGCCGACGAGCCAATTTTTCCGCCCTCGGCGATACGGTGAATGTGGCAGCACGATTGGAGCCTATGAACAAGCAGTTTACGGAAAATAATCCCTTAAATCTGTTGGTCACCAGTCACACTTATGAATATGTGCGCGATCGCTATGTTGGCATCCAAGTGGGGCAAATGCAACTGCGGGGCAAGCAGCAAGAAACCACAATCTACGCGATCGTGGAGGAACGTTCTACCGCCGATTAAGCAGTTTGCTACTTAAATTGCGCTAGGCTTTCTTGTTTCTGCCGCTCTTTGCCATCACCCATCGCCTTTTACCTCCTCCATTCCATCCCGGTAGTCGCCAGCATTCCCTCCCCAAAAATCTCACAAATCAGGGGTGCTCTGTAAAATCGAGCCACACTATGATATGATGTTTCGGGTTTTTATGCCTGAAAAAAACTCGGGTAAATCTCTATTATTTTACCATGTTTTATTGTTTTAAAAAACAATAAAATAGCCAAACAGTTAGGCCAATTAAATGTTAATTATACATGCAGATTGGGGTCGAAAGCGCAATAACCTGGCGCTCGAATTCTTTGATTGGCAGTGGGCACCTGGTGTAGGGACAGGCGATCGCCACATTTTGGCCTTGGGATTCCCCATTGTTATCCCCCGGCTCTTATCTAATGCCATTTTTTTGAATGACGAAACAGTTAAGATCCCCCGCTCTTGCTGCTTACAAAGGGGGACCCAGAGGAATAAATACTTATCTCACCAAGACCAACGGCGAAGCCCCGCAATCGATCGTCATGGGGAGTTCGTATTCTGCGAATTGTTGCAGAGCTAAATGAAAATGGTATAAGTCGGCGTTGTAGCGATCGCCGCTTTACCCGGGGCAGCGATCGGGATTGGCCCCACCACAGTTTCTCCATGCAAGTCCCGGCACTCATCAAAAATTACCGAAGTTGGCGGATTTGCGCCGGTTGAAAAAATTTTTTTTATGCCGTATAATAAAATTCAAATTTCATCAGTGGTGCATGTCACGTGACGACAAGCAGGGTGCTACATTCTCCGGTGAAACCCTCCGATCCAGTCACAGGATGACCCAAAAGGCTTCCTATCCAAGGCTAGAGTCGAGCCGTTGTCTTTTTTTCAGGGTGTTGGAAGGGTAAGGCGATCGCCAACGCGATGCAGATCTGCATCATTATTATTCCACTGTTTTGAATTGCAAAGCAAAAACCTCAGGAGCAAGTTGAGGGTGCAGCGCGTCAGCAAATAAACGACTCCTCGGGTGTGGCGGGCAGCGGTTTCCCCATCCCTAAAAAGGCAGGAGAGAAGGAGCCTGTACGATGGTCCCTCTCTCCCTCTCTTCCCTGATTTAGATAATGTTTTAGCATCTAGCTATTTTTTTCTGGATTTCCTCGGTTCTAGAGATGTTAATTCTAATGTCACCTTAGGGCTATGGGGGTCTTGCTTGAGATTACAACGAAGTGTGGTTGGTTTGTCGTCATCATCTTTTTCGGATTTTTTGCCCGAGAAAATTTCCACTGTGAATGCAATAAACAACAGAATAAAGACTACAACTGGCATAATACTTGAACTCCAAATAAAATGGCAATTACTTAGAAATATACCTGGGTAGAGTCAGGGTTTGGGTTTTACTATGCCAGTTTGATAATTGGCAGAACCATGCCTGGGAAAAGGTAGAGTTTTCCCGAAAAAGCGATTGCGAATCCACGCATGGTTTGTGTCAGAAAAGCCAACGCCAAATTCCCGATGAGCGCAGTGGGGATGAAAGCCAGAACAACGCCACTGATTTTAGTAAAAGTCCAGTGCTGGGTGCATCAACCATCTTGCAGAAATTTATTCCTGAAAGATAAAGCAGAGCGCTGAAAACTATTGCGACTTTCGCGGTGCGCTGGAGGTTTGGAAAGCAAACCGGACTCCGGAGCGATCGCGCCTTACTAGCCGAAGAGGAATCCCCCATCGCGGACTCACGATGGCATCCCTGATGCCCTAATCAGGAAGGTTGTCCTCAACGCGAAAACAGGGATATCCCGACCCAGTGTCAAACAAAGCGGCTAAAAAAAGCGCCAAAACCAAAAACCAAGCCGATGGGTGGCACGTTTCTACGCCATTTGAGGATCGCGGGAGGGTTGAAAGACCCAAACCAGAGAGTCAGTTTTGTCCTCAGGGACGTGCTTTGCCATCGGGAAATTGCAATGTCGAGGTCTAGGTGGAAATTGGTTTTATGCAGAAATTCATGTCAATACCCCGATTAGAAACGTTACTTGCGGATCGCTATCAAATTATTCAAAGCCTGAGTAACCAGGATGTAGGAAAGACCTACATTGCTCGAGATACGCAACAATTGGGCCATCCGAAATGCGTTATCAAACAGCTTCAATTAACGAAAAACCCCCAAAGCTGCCTCAAATCAGCCCAGCGGTTGTTTGCCATTGAAGCCGAGATCCTGAAAAAACTCAGCATCCACGATCGGATTCCAAAATTATTACACTCCTTTACAGAAGCGAACTGTTTGTACGTAGTGCAAGAATTTAT
Source organism: Phormidium sp. CCY1219 (assembly GCF_055795085.1). Classification (NCBI taxonomy): domain Bacteria; kingdom Bacillati; phylum Cyanobacteriota; class Cyanophyceae; order Oscillatoriales; family Oscillatoriaceae; genus Phormidium; species Phormidium sp. CCY1219. Next base: position 68,960 of record NZ_JAYFEQ010000448.1, read on the forward strand.
TGTCGGAGAAACCCTCACCGACTTGCTTCCGGTTGGCAAGCGCTACACTCAACCTTGGAGCGAACCCGAGTGCCTCCAGTTTTTGCACGAGATGTTAGAGATCCTCGAGTTCGTTCATCAGCAAGGAATCGTTCACTGCACTATCGCACCGGAAAAGATTATCAGACGTGAAGCTGATGGAAAATTCGTGCTGCTCGACTTTACAGCGGTGCAGGCAATTTCCCAACCTTATGTAACGAAGCGCGGAGAATTTTTAATTACCCTGCCAATGGGGACGTTTGGGTATTTACCGCCAGAGCAACTCACCGGTAATCCGCATCCGAATAGCGACCTATACGCCTTGGGTTTGATTGGCATCCAAGCACTGACGGGAAGACATCCGGCACAGTTAGAGGTTGACCCCACCACTGGGGATCTGCAGTGGGAGCGAGAACTGCTCGCCCCGGTGAGCGAAGGGTTGCAGGCGCTGTTAAGTCAGATGGTGAAGTATCACTGGAAAAATCGCTACCCCTCTACAGCAGCGGCGATCGCGGCACTGCAATCCCTCCAGGGGTCTGACGCCCAGGTAACCCGTGGGAAAAACAGCCCAGTGCAGAGCGCTCAATGCACGGCAACATCGGAGGAGAATTCCAAGGTGCTACAGATAACTGGTGAAGAACGGACCGGGGAGGATTGCAACGCTTCAATTCCGACGCCGACTTCTCTTTCCCGTTGCGAATTCGAGGGCGGTGTCCCAGAACAGTCTCATCCCGGGGTGGAAACGTCCGGGCCAGCAAAGGTAAATTTAGATTTAGAGTTAAAGGGGATGTCTTCTACAGCAGATACAAGTAATATGGTACCGGATGATGCGGAGTTGTCATCGGTACCCACAGGGAAGGCAAACTCTTCGCAGAATTCGACCCGCCCGATGCCCTCTGTTTTGTTATTGGGAATGTGGACTGGGATTACGGTGAATTCGCTGGTGATTACTGGTGGATTGACCTCTTTGCTGCATTTTTCTCCCTCAGATGAAGGGCCAGAGAAATTACGTCAGGCCACAGAGCAGTTTCATGCCGGGGATTATGAAAGCGCGATCGCGGCAGTGGAATCGATTCCCACCTTCAGTGCGGCATATTCCGATGCCCAGACCCTTTCCCGTCGCTGGCAGGAGGATTGGGAAAAAGCGGCGGAGAAATTTCCGTTAGTGGAACAAGCTTATCAGCAGGAGCGCTGGACCGAGGCGATCGCGATCGCCTCGGAGATTCCCGAGATTGAGTTTTGGCAAAATAAAATTGCGCCCCTAGTGGAGTCAGCCACGGAGAAAGTGGCTCCTTTGACCCCCGGGTGGTTAGAGACTGGATATGAAAAGGCGCGGGAAAGAGATTTTGAGGCGGCGTTAGAATACCTGACGAAAATTCCGCCAGGAACCCCTGCGTATGAGGCGGCGCAGGCGAAAATTCCCGAGTATCGAGAAAAGCGCGCGATCAAGCTGGAAGCTGAGGCGCACGAGTTAGTGAAACGGGCGTATGCAAAGGCGATCGCGAAAGATTTTGATGGGGCGATCGAGTTGCTTCTGACGGTGCCGAAGGATACGCCGACTTATAATAAGGTGCAAGAAAAAATTCGCGAGTACAAGGAAAAGCGGCGGATTAAGGGGAATAAATTGTTGCAACAAGCTTATGAGCGAGCGCGAGGTCAGGATTTTGCGGGGGCGATTCGCTTCTTGAAGCAAATTCCGAAAGGGACTCCTGCCTATGCGATGAGTCAAGTCAAGCAGGTGGAGTATGGGAAAAAGCTGCGGGTAGGTCGCAAGCGAGCAGCGGCGACGGGGGTGAGCGAAAGCCCGATTGCGGTTTCTCCTTTAACCCTGTCCTCGTTGGCCACTGAGGGGATGGAAGCGGGCGATCGGGGGACGCGGGTGGCGCTGGAGTCGCAGATTTCCGGGATAGTGGAGGAGTTAGAGCCGGGGGATTTTTTTCAAGAGGTGACGCTTGAGATGTTTTTGGTGTGAGGGGGAATAGTCGAGGGAGAATTTGGCCTCGAGGATGAGGGGTGACAGGTTGAGGGTTGAGGGAAAGGGATCCGCGTGTTGGGTGCTTTTCCCTCATTTTTTATGGGGGTGAGGGGGGATTTATTCGATTTCGGCTCGATCTACCGTGGCATCTCCCGGTCCGAGAATGAATTTGATGGGGAGGCGATTGGGGTGTGCTTTGGCCACGGTGCGATAAACTTGGTAGTTGGTGGGTTTTGCTACTTGGCGATCGCCGAGTTGATAGTTGAGTTCGTACTGGACGTTTTTTTGCAGTTGGGGGGTGCTGGCGGTTTCGTTGGGTTGTTTGCGTTGTTCGATTTCCTCTACTGTGGGACGGGGGGGAAGCGCCGGCCACCACAAACCGCGATCGTCTTCGAGGACCGCTCCTTCAGGTTTGATGCCGTTGCGATTGATTAAGGTGGTGGAGGCGAATGTTTCTTGGCGCGGGTATTTTCCTCCGCCTGGGGTTTTGGTATATTCGACTTGCCAGGTATATTTGACTATGGCGGTGGCGTCATAGCGATCGGTGATGATGTTATTGCAGCCGGTGAGGGCGAGAGCCAGGGTAAAGCCAGCGATCGCCATTCCCAGGAAGCGGCGTCGGCGATGGGGGCGAACCGGGCGAGGGTGTGGTGCCTGGGGTGCGACGGACCCCAGGCAGGAGTTTGATGAAAAATCTTGACCGGGTTGAAGCAAAATAATTTATTTTTTTTATCTCGGCGAACAAGTTTTGGGAGAATTTTGATTTTCTATTCTAACATAACGGTAGCGGGATGTAGGTTGGGGAAAAATTAAATTAAATAAACTTTTTTGAAGAAAAGCAAATGCCATTTGCGCCATTGTATCCAATTGTGTATCGAATTTTGAAGCCTTGTTTTGGGAGTTGTCTGTGGTCGGGGAGTGAAACCGAAGCGCAGATCGCTTTGACATTTGACGATGGTCCCCATCCGCAGTACACGCCAGAGTTGCTGGAGGTTTTGGATGAGTTCGGGATCGAGGCGAGTTTTTTTTGGTTGGGGGTTTGTGTGGAGCGATCGCCGCAGGTGGCGAAAGCGGTGTACGAGCGGGGTCATTGGATCGGGTTGCATGGCTACGAGCATCGGTCGTTTCCGCGATTGAGCGCCCGGGAGTTGCACGAGAGTTTGACGCGCACCCAAAGGGCGATCGCCAAGGCTTGTCACCTCGACCCACAGCAGGTTAATACCCAGATGCGAGATGTTCGTCCCCCAAATGGATTGTTTGTGCCTAAAACGTTGGAATACTTGCAGCGGTGGAATTATCGACCGGTGATGTGGAGTGTGGTGGTGGAAGACTGGTGGAGTCCGGGGGTGTCGGTTGTGGTGCAACGGGTGCTACAGCAAGTCCAAAACGGCTCTCATATTGTCTTGCATGATGGATGCTACGGTGGCGCAGATGTTGCTAAAATTACGGCGCAACTGATTCCCGAATTGTTGCAGCGCGGTTATCAATTTGTTACACTCGATCGGCTGTGGCATTCACTCAAATCACCGAATGTCTCGGGCGCAAAAGCTCCCTAGGGTGGGTCGCGATCGCGAAAGCCGTTCGCCGGAAACACTATCGGAAGCGTTACCCCGATTGGCATCCCTCTAGATATAGAGGAAGAGGCGACAAATGGCATGGAAAAGCCAGGGACTCGCGATCGCTCGCAATCGGCAGAAAAGACGATTCAAAGACAGATGAATGTCAGTATTACAATTCTTTTCATTTCTGCCCCACTCCAGCCAACCATGAGTGCCCCTTCGGTTGAGGGAATGTTAACTTATGCAATAAAAGCCCTGTCAAATTCGAGATGGATTGATTAAAATATCGAAGTGGACTTAACTTACGGAAATGGCTAATTGTGGCATCGCTCGCCCCTACCCGCCTACCTCAGCGCGCGGACAAACTCGCAAAAGTCGGCAGGAAAGAATCCTTCAGCACAGATGACGTTATGCGCCGATGCCCTCGGCAGTTAACGGGATTTGCAGTGGCGTTGCGTGACAAAGGTCGCGAAAATCAAGCGCATTTTTCGACTACACCCCCACCGGGGAAGAACGAAGCGCTCGAGGAAGAACGCTTTCCCACTGCCCGCCAAAAAAAAAGGGTATCCTATGCTCGTAGAGGATTGGATTCCTGGGGGCGATTCCCGTGAAATATCTGGCCAAAAAATGATGGGAAGATCCGCAAAAATCATCCGTAGAACAGTAATGAAGCAAAAATGCGAAACCCCGTGGAATGCAGCAGTGTGATTCACTCCTTGCCAAATCCAATCAGAAGACCAACCAGATGCGAATGCATCAGACAAATTGGGGCAAGCTGAATAAAGTGGTGGATGAATTTTCCCCGAGGGGGCTTGCCCCTAAAGCACAAAATTCATTTCTTTGTTAAAATTTCAATCTGAATATGAATAGGAGGCGATCGGTCAAATCAACTCGGGAGCTTACCCGTCAAAGCCACCAAACACGCCAGATGGCTATCGATGGATCTATATGAAGGAAATCAAGTGAAGATGGGTGCATTGATTCTTAGATTGCTGGGAACTCAAAGGGCAAAACTTGCCTTCCAGTGTATGGGTAAACAGCGACAACTGAATGTAAAGAGTTTGTCAAGATGGGGATACAGTGGTTATGCCTTGTTCTCGCACCCGAGCCATTGAAAGCGCGATCTGGCAGCGGATCGCCCGGGGCGATGGTGCAGGTCAGATGCGGATGTCAGGAGGTTGCTTCCTTAGAGATCCCGACTGGCAAATAAACCCAGACAACAAGCGTGCATTTTTTGTGAAAAAGGCTACAATTGGTGCATGTCTTTGCGCCTACCGCACAGAACCCAAACTGAAGAGAACACTTCTAGTTAACCGTTTCGTGGATTGGGAATAATTAATGAGATACAGGTTCTGTTCTAGTTACTCGTGGATGGAGAGCAGTTGAAACGCAATTGCCACCCAGTGTTTGTCGCTCAGGCTTTGCGATAGGCGCAAGCTGACCGGATGACACGGGCCAGACCCGATCGCCTCTGGGAATCGTCACTGGAAAGTTGGGTTTTTCCGGTGGTATCGAGACCTTCTTAATCAGCCGGAAATGGGGGTAAAATCCACTGAGGGGCTAGAAATTGAGAACTGAATCCCGATCGCACATTTGAAAATTGTTGATTGTTTCATTAAGGAGCATGAGGAACGCGGCATGACCCAAGCTAACAACGTATTGGCACCCCTTGAGAACTCCGATCTCGAAGCGATCGGTCGGTCTCAAAATGAATTAGATATGCTAATCGATTCGTCCGACGAATCGATGCAAAACCGCTCGGGAGACGAGGAGGTGATGGAAACTTTGCCCGATGGCGAGGATGGCAAGTCGGCTAAACTGAGCGCTGCCCGTCGAAAACCCCAAGCCAAGAAGAAGCACTATAGTGAAGACTCGATCCGTCTGTATTTGCAAGAAATTGGTCGGATTCGACTGCTGCGCGCTGACGAAGAAATCGAACTGGCGCGTAAAATTGCAGACTTGCTCGAATTAGAGCGCATTCGCGAGCAACTCTGCGAACATATGGGACATGAGCCGAGTGAGGCGCAGTGGGCAGAAGCCGTAGATATGCCTTTACCCACGTTTCGCAATCGCCTTCATTTGGGCAGGCGGGCCAAGGACAAAATGGTACAGTCCAACTTGCGTCTGGTGGTTTCCATCGCTAAAAAATACATGAATCGGGGATTGTCTTTTCAAGATTTAATTCAAGAAGGCAGTCTCGGTTTGATACGCGCCGCCGAGAAATTCGACCACGAAAAAGGTTACAAATTCTCCACTTACGCGACTTGGTGGATTCGACAGGCGATTACGCGCGCGATCGCGGATCAATCTCGCACCATTCGCCTTCCGGTTCACCTCTACGAAACAATTTCTCGCATTAAGAAAACCACGAAGCTTCTTTCTCAAGAAATGGGTCGCAAACCCACGGAAGAAGAAATCGCAACTCGCATGGAAATGACCATCGAAAAGTTGCGCTTTATTGCTAAATCGGCTCAATTACCGATTTCTCTCGAAACTCCGATCGGCAAAGAAGAAGACTCTCGCTTGGGGGATTTTATCGAATCTGATGGGGAAAACCCAGAAGACCAAGTGTCTAAAAATCTCCTGCGCGAAGACCTCGAAAGCGTCCTCGACACACTTAGCCCGCGCGAACGCGATGTGTTGCGCTTGCGCTACGGGTTGGACGATGGTCGGATGAAAACGCTAGAAGAAATCGGCCAAATATTTAACGTCACTCGCGAACGCATTCGCCAAATTGAGGCGAAAGCACTGCGGAAGTTGCGCCATCCCAATCGCAACAGCATCCTGAAAGAATATATTCGCTAATCGCGCCCCACTGGGTTAGGGATGGGGGTCAATTCGGTGGCGATCGCCCTTGACCCCCCGCTTGGTTCATCAATCCCTACGCACCAACTATGACCCTCGAAAAACAACTGGCAGTTCCGACGGGAACTACCAGCTATTTTTTTTTTCACCTTGCCACAGGGGGGACAAAACTCACGTGAGCATTAAACCCACAACCGAGATTTTTGTTCCCCTACGCGCGATCGCCCCCTGGTGCAACAGCCAGAGTTGAACCAGATTCGCCGCACTCTCCTTTTCTCGCCTAGCTGGCGATCGGGCGAGGCGATCGGGCCTTTCATCCCCTAGGGATACTGAAAAGCAGTGAGTGGCTTGTATGGAGAAATCACCAACAGGTTTGTGGTACAATCATTTCATCTCGAGCGCTACGGTAAAGGGCGCAACACCGATTCCGAATTCATCCGCAGATTTTGTAACGTTTGGTTAAAAAAATCGCACCTAGCATTGCCAAAGAAGCAACGTTGTGGTAACAAAAGCTAGGGAGCCGATCCCTGGCGGTGGAAGTAGGTGCAGGTCGCTCAAGCACTGGCCGAAAAAATGGCCAACCCCGTATCGGGATCGAACAGATGAATCTTATCCCGAGCGATCGCTAGCCACAGTTCTTCCCCAGGACGCACGAACCAATCCGGTGCGATTCGCGCCTGGAGGGTGACGGGGGGTGACGCGCCCACCAAGGTTCCGGCAATATAGGTTTCATGTCCCAAGGCTTCCACCAGGTCTATTTTCACCATCAAATTTTTCGTGGCGGCGGGACTGATATTCAAGTGTTCCGGTCGGATGCCTAAAATTAACGACTGTCCGTCATAGCCTTGTAACGGTTCTGCCCACGATTGTGGCAGCGTAAAGCGAAATGACTCGTGGGTAATTCCCAACGGGGCTTTAAACTTAACTGGGATAAAGTTCATCGGGGGCGAACCGATGAACTCGGCCACGAATAAGTTAGCCGGACGGTGATACAATTCCAACGGCGGCGCGATCTGTTGGATCGCCCCGGCATTCATTACCGCAATCCGATCGCCCATCGTCATGGCTTCGGTTTGGTCGTGGGTGACGTAAATCGTCGTAGTGCCTAACTGACGCTGTAGCTTGACGATTTGGCTGCGGGTTTCGGCTCTGAGTTTCGCGTCTAAATTGGAGAGCGGCTCATCCATTAAAAAAACTTGGGGGTTGCGCGCCATTGCGCGACCCAGTGCCACCCGCTGCTTTTGTCCCCCAGAAAGCTCTTTTGGTTTGCGATCGAGCAGCACTTCGATTTGCAGCAATTGAGCCACCATTCGCACCCGGCGATCCACTTCGCGCTCTTTTTCTGAGAGATAGCGCCAGGGTTTTGGGAAATTGCGCGTCATGGCAACTAACGCATCTTCCGCCCAACCGGGAATTGAGGAGGCACGCTCCACTGAGGTTCCTAATTCCGACCCTTGTCCCCTCTGCGCCACGATGGTGCGCCGCAACCCAAAGGCAAGATTGTCATAAACCTTCAGGTGGGGGTAAAGGGCGTAGGTTTGAAAGACCATCGCAATGTCGCGTTGTTTCGGGGGCAACTCGTCGATCGCGCGATCGCCCACCCAGATATTTCCCGCCGTCAGTTCTGATAACCCCGCAATTAACCGCAATAGGGTACTTTTTCCGCATCCGGATGGCCCGACTAATACCATAAATTCGCCATCTTCCACGGTTAGGTTGATTCGCCGCAAGACTTGGGCGCTTTTGCTCGGCGATCGCCCCGATGCCTCATCTGCTACTAACCGGGGATCTGTGGGGGATTTTGCCGCGATCGCGCGGCGGCTGTAAGTTTTGTAAACGTTTTCGATAACAACCTGTGCCACGATTAATTCCCGATGACCTCCACTCAATGCCACTTGCGATCTGTTTTTATTGTCTTTTATTGTTGCGCCGATCGTTCGCTTTGAGCTAATTCCTCGATCTATCTCCCTGCCCCGGATCCCTCTTTAGCGCTTGTTGCAAAACGCGATCCCTATCTTCCCTCTCCCCGTGCTACCTTCGATCGTGTTATCTTAGCGATTATCATATTTTTGCAGCATTGTCAAATTCCTTCCCCCAACCTGCATAACAAGTTGCCAACTGTCAACCCTCGTTATTTATCTTGGCTCTCGCTTTGTGATAAAAAGTCCGGTGGGTTAGAGGAGGCAGGTATATATAGCGATCGAGGCCGAGGGCAGGGTTAGGTTCCGCTTGTCCCTCCGCCTCCTTCGGTGTTGAAAACCCCGAAAGAGACTGCCTTTAGGGTATATAAAAAACATAAACCATCGATGCAAGGGAGATGTCCGGGGTAGATACAAAAGGGTTCCTTAAAAATACAACGCGAACCACGACCGACGGTTAGGGAAAATTGGGCGGGCTTCAAAAGCGGACTTTATAGAGATTAAACAATTCTCCCGGCAGACGTTTCACGATTTTAGCGCCTGTGGATTTTATAAGTTTTTCCCATTCATGGAGGGATTCCAAAAAGACTTCCGCACCGAGATAGGTTTCTAAAATGGCCCAATTTTCTGCGATCGGGGAATCGGGGTCGAGAACGTCAAAGACAAAATAGCTTTGTGGTTTTAAAACCCGCTGCACCTGAGCCATAACAGAAGACCAATACTCGAGGGGATAATAGCAGCTAAAGCCGGTAGCGATCGCGAGATCGAAGCGATCGTCCTCATCGCTCAAGCGATGTGCCGGGGAGAGTTCGACCCCTTTAAACAGCTTAGAATTGAGCTGGGGGCCACGGGAATTGAGGAGATCGCGAGCCTCGGTACTGATTTCGCGACCGTAAAAATAAGCGCGCCAATCTCGCCAGGGATAGACCAAAAAGCTGACTCCGCAGCCGAGATCGAGACAGTGTTGGTTTTTTTGAGGTTGAGCGAGTTCCCAGAAAGGGGAACTCGTTTTCGCGTGTAAGGTACCAGAAGCGCGATCGTGAAAAATCGGCATTGCCTCCACCTCAGAGGGGAGCTCGAAGGCATCGCCGCGATATTCCCGGTTAAAGCGAGTAGAGATAGCCGAGGTGCGATCGCGCCAAGGGTCAGAACCGAAGCGATCGCCCGGTGAAGGGGTAATATGGCGCGGTTTAGACATGAGCTGACTTCCCCATCCGAGACCTCCGATGTCACGTTATCGACTTGCAATTGTGTAGCTAGTTATTTTCCTTTGAGGGCTTTGTTAAAATTTTTGCGATAAGACTTATTCGCAATCAAGACAGGCCACAACAAAGTCAAATAAAGGCGACCTTCGCTGAAGTTGGTGCGTTTAAAGCCTTTCCAGAACTTCCAGCCACCACCAGCATAGACGACCAGCAATAAGAAACTCAATATTTCCATATTTGCCACCTGTGGGATAAGGATCTAGATGAACGACGGTGCAACACTGCACAAGCGGTTAAAAAAGAGCGTACGCCTTCCAGTAGAGACCCCTGCAAAATAGAAGTAGGCCACAGTACCGCCGCTAGAGAGTATTGTACCGCGTGCAAGGAGGTAAAAGGATTCGCCGGGAGATGATAGGCTCGAGAGGGAACAGCGAAGAGCAACCGCGAGGGTGGATCCGACCCAGGAAGAGAATGGTACAGAAGCAAAGAGGCGACGAACATCCAACTCATAATCCAGGGGCACACCCCAAAACCGGGCGGGGTTTCATCAAAATTACACCGCTAGGGTGTAGACTGAGCCGTAAGCCTTCCTAAATAATCAAACAGGCCAAGTCCCGCAAAGACGAGCGTCAAGTTGCCAGTCAAACCGCCACTATTCACCCTTGTCTGAGATGGAGAGGCCAAGGAGGAGGCAAACCAAGCGAACCCAGGAGATATAGTCTGGTAAGTGTTCAGTTGCTAGAGTGCCGATAGAGAGCGTTAGCCCAAGGAAAGGGGGTAAGCTGAGAAGCTCATAGATGCGACAAGCATAAGATACTAGAGTACGAAGATCGCTGACAAGACATAAACCAGAAGCGAAGCGATCGCGGAGTAAAAATACCCAACAAGGAGGAACTATGCGAGCAGTGCTGATGGCTGGCGGTTCGGGAACCCGCCTGAGACCGCTGACCTGCGATTTGCCCAAACCGATGGTGCCGATTTTAAACCGACCCATTGCCGAACATATCGTCAATCTCCTCAAGCGGCACGGGATCGAAGAAATCATCGCCACCCTGCACTATCTTCCCGACGTCATGCGGGACTACTTCCAAGATGGCAGTGAGTTTGGGGTGCAGATGACCTATGCAGTCGAAGAGGATCAACCCCTAGGAACGGCAGGATGCGTCAAAAATATTGCCGAACTCCTCGACGACACCTTTTTCGTCATTAGCGGAGATAGTATTACCGACTTCGATCTCAGCGCAGCGGTAAAATTTCATAAAGAGCAGGGATCCAAAGCGACCTTAGTGTTGACGCGGGTTCCCAACCCCATCGAATTTGGGGTAGTGATTACCGATGAAGACCAGCGGATCAAGCGGTTTTTAGAAAAACCCTCCACCAGCGAAATCTTCTCCGATACCGTCAACACCGGAACCTACATTTTAGAACCGGAAGTCCTGAAATATCTGCCTGCCAATCAAGAAAGCGACTTTTCCAAAGACTTATTCCCCTTGCTGCTAGAAAAAGGGGAACCGATGTACGGATATGTTGCCGAAGGGTACTGGTGCGACGTAGGGCACCTAGATGCCTATCGCGAGGCGCAATACGATGGACTCGATCGCAAAGTCCACCTAGATTACGCCTACGAAGAGCATTCCCCCGGCATCTGGGTGGGTCAGAACACCTATATCGATCCCAGTGCCAAGATTCAAACCCCAGCGCTGATCGGAGATAATTGCCGGATTGGGGCGCGGGTCTGCATTGAAGCCGGCACCGTGATTGGGGATAATGTGACCGTAGGAGCCGATGCCGACCTGAAGCGTCCGATTGTGTGGAACGGAGCGATCGTCGGGGAAGAAGCGCACTTGCGCGCTTGCGTTGCAGCGCGAGGGGTAAGAGTCGATCGCCGCGCCCATGTTCTAGAAGGGGCGGTGGTAGGATCCCTCTCCACTGTAGGAGAAGAAGCGCAAATCAGTCCTGCAGTGCGCGTTTGGCCGAGCAAGAAAATCGAATCCGGTGCCACCCTAAATATTAATTTAATTTGGGGTCATGCAGCACAGCGCAATCTATTCGGACAGCGAGGGGTATCCGGACTGGCGAATATCGATATTACGCCAGAATTTGCCGTGAAACTGGGGGCGGCCTATGGATCCACCTTAAAACCCGGTGCCAGCGTCACCGTATCGCGGGATCAGCGCAGTATTTCCCGGATGGTATCGCGATCGCTGATTGCCGGCTTGATGTCTGTAGGCACCAACGTGCAAAACCTGGAAGCCACCGCCATTCCCCTAGCGCGGTCCATCGTCCCCACCCTATCCGTGGAAGGGGGAATCCACGTGCGCCTGCACCCAGAACGCACCGACTCCCTCTTGATTGAATTCTTCGACGAGAAAGGCATCAATATCTCCAAGGCGCGGGAGAAAAAAATCGAAGGTGCCTATTTTAAAGAAGATTTCCGGCGCGCGCAGATTGAAGAAATCGGAAATATGGCGTACCCCAGCCAAGTGCTGGATCTCTACAGCACCGGATTTGAGAACCACCTCAACGTAGAAGCCATTCGCTGTAGCAATTCCAAAGTGGTAATCGACTATTCCTATGCCGTTTCCGGCGCGGTTCTGCCTGTGCTGCTGGCCAAATTTGGCTGCGACGCGGTGGTATTAAATGCCAGCTTGCGCCAAACCGCACCTTCCACGGAAGAGCGCGAGAATTTGCTGCAACAACTCGGTCAGGTGGTGGAAGCGTTACGCGCCAATTTTGGGGTGCAAGTTTCCGCCAATGGGGAACAGCTCATTTTAGTGGACGAAACCGGGGGTCAAATTCGCGGCGAATTGCTCAATGCCCTGATGACTCACATGATTTTGACCACCAACCCGCGCGGAACCGTGGTGGTGCCGGTGCATTCCTCCTCTGCAGTGGAACATATTGCCCGTCGTCACGATGGGAAGGTGATTCGCACCAAGGCAAATCCCACCGCCCTGATGGAAGCTTGTCAGGCGAATCAAAATGTGGTTCTCGGCGGGAGTGGCGAGATGGGCTTTATTTTCCCGCAACTGCATCCTGGATTTGATGCGATGTTCTGCATTGCTAAGGTGATTGAAATGCTGACGGTGCAGGAACAGTCTTTAGCGCAAATTCGCTCCGACGTGCCTCGGGTTTGCCACAAAACCTATACCGTGCGCTGTCCTTGGACTGTGAAAGGTGCTTTGATGCGTCATTTGGTAGAAACTCACCCAGGGGATAATTTAGAACTGGTGGATGGGGTGAAGATTTTCGATCGCCCCCACCAAGAAGATAGCTGGGTGTTGATTTTACCCGATGCTGGCGAACCAATGGTTCATATTTTCGCCAACAGTACCGATCGCGAATGGGTGGATGGAAGTTTGATGCAGTACCGCAAGTACGTGCAAGATTTCGTTCAAGAACAAGAAGGAGGTAACTCCATCTCGTTAGCGGAAAGTTAATCTCATCGACCCATAGCCGCATCGATTGAATCGCGAGTCAAACCCCCCTCGGCGGGGGGTTTGACTCGCGATTTCTTTATTGGCGATCGCAGTTGACCCGCTCGGGTATATAATTAATTATTGTAGGTCGGGGAACAGAAGAATTGAGGATTGAGTATTGAGTGTTGAAAGGTGAAAATTGAGTGGTGTTTCATGCTTCATTATTCGCGCTTGACGCGATCGCACCCCAGTCTCTACTCTTCTCCCCCGTTGAATCTCGAAATTCGGAGCTTTTTATGAATAGCTGCATTTTAATGGCCGAAATCGTTCAAGAGCCTCAACTTCGCTACACCAGCGATAACCTGGCTTTGGCAGAAATGTTGGTGGAGTTTCCCTCTTGGCGCGACACCGATCCCCCCTGTCATTTGAAAGTGATCGGATGGGGAAGATTCGCGGAAGAAATTCAGGGTCGCTATCACCCGGGCGATCGCGTGGTGATTGAAGGTCGCTTGAGTATGAACGTGGTAGAACGTCCCGAAGGCTTTAAAGAAAAACGAGCCGAATTGGTGGCCAAACGCATTCACAGTGTGGGGAAAGAAAGCGAAGTTCCTTCCCCGCCAGCCAAACCTTCTGCGACAAAGACAAACGTGGTTTCCTTGCAGTCTCGCCGCCCGCAACATGCTTCCGGTTCTCCCAAAACCGACGACGCAAACCACCCGTCCACTCCTGCTTCTCCTCCCGCACAACCCAGACAACCAGTTCCCTCCAAACCCTATCCCCTACCCACTCGCCAAACCTCTTCCTCCCAAGAACCGCCGATGGAGGAATACTCTGAAGATGATATTCCTTTCTAACTCCCTAACTCCCGGCGGTTTTCTCTCGCTTCTTTTAGTGTAAAGACTTACCCGTGCGGATCTTTACTCTAGGAGAAGTTTCTCTGAGATAGCACATCCCATAACTCCTTTCCCTGGAGACGGGCAACCGTTCGTCTCCGGTTTTCATATAGTATAAACCCGAAACAACTCCCACATCTGGCAAAACGCCTTCCCCACTCCAGACAAGAAAATTCCCCTCCTTCCCTGCCGGCTTGGTAATGGAAATAACAAAAAAAGAACGAAAGGGTATTGTCGCCTTCCTAACTATTTTTCCCCACCGAGGCAGCCGTTTGCAGCAAATCGCGAGCCTTTTTCTCGCCCGCGATCGCAACCCTGCTAAAGGCGCGCGATCGACAACTCAGGCCAATTGTTAAGGATTCTTAAAACGGCGATCGCCAGACTTGTCCGAAAAAGAATTCCAGGCTATACTAAAAAAATACTGCCTGCCAAGCCTCTGTCCGTCAACGCCTAAATGAAAATTGACCGAACTCACGGAGGTCTTCAAACCCTACAGGGAAAAGCGATTTTTCAAAAAACAGCGCCACTGCCAAGCCCCTGCATGTTCTAGAAAAACTAATAAATCCGGAAAGTCCAATAAAAATGTAGCAGCATGTAGACTCCGGACAGAAAAAAGCCAAAATCGGACTCAACTGCACCGATAAACCAACAGGCATAACGAAATGAACAACAATCGAGTGAGTTTTGACCCTCTGACCAATCATCTGAAAATTTTACAAACCGAGACGATTGGGCTGTTAGAAAAAATCGAAAAATTGATGGGTATTGCCCAGTCAAATCGGGGTAAAAAAGACGGAGAAAAATACCTGCAATTTCAGCAGGAAATTCACCATGCCATTCGCAATGTAGAACAACTGAAGCTAAAAATGGCGATCGCTGCCCCGATGAAAGCAGGGAAATCAACCATCGTCAATGCGCTCATCGGTCAGCCCTTGGTTCCCCGGCGCAATGCCGAGATGACGAATTTACCCCTTGAAGTTATTTTCAACGCCCAATTAAAACAGCCCATTTTGAGATTTACCCCGCAACCGATCTCCATTTTCGAGAAAAGCTTTAGCGCATTGCAAGCGCAAATCACAGAACTCGGAATCGAGAAAGTGCGCCAACAAATGGCGGAGTCTGCCCATTTCGGGGAAGAACTAGAAACTATGGCACAGCGATCGCACTTTTCCCTTGCGGCGCAAGTCTCCGGTTGCGAAGCGGTTTGCCAAACCCTAAACGATTGCAATGCGATCGTGCGGTTGAGCAAAATTATCGCCCCCGAAGCCGATCCCCTGAAATTTTTAACCGAACTTCCGCGTATTTTTACCCCATTTTGGGGATTACCAAAAAGCGAAACTCCAGAAATGCGGGGCAACCTAGTGATTGTGGATACGCCCGGGGTTAATGAAGCCGGCGAACCGCAATTAGCCTCCGTAGTGTTGGAACAACTGCGAAAAAGTTCGATGGTGGCGGTGGTACTGGATTTTACGCAACTGAAAACCCAAGCTGCAGAAGACATCAAACAAGAGGTACAAAAGGTCATCCAACTGAGAGGAAAAGAGAATTTATTGGTCTTGGTCAATAAAATAGACCAGCGCCGGGAAGAAGATATGACCTCAGAAGAACTGCGGCAGTTTGTGGCGGCGGAATTTGGATTGGGGGAAAAAGCCGATCGCGATCGCCTGTTTGAAATTTCCGCCAGACAAGCCTTTGTAGCGGCGCAATTTCTCCAGGAGTTGCAGGAAAAACCGGGGGTAGAAATTGCCCAGCTAAAAACCGCGCGATCGCTAGCGCAAGAAGTATTTGGCATAGACTGGGAAGAAGACCTGGAAGATGCCACCTTGGCTCAGTTGCAGAAAAAAGCCCAGCGACTTTGGCAACGATCGGGCTTTGCACCCTTCCTAGAAAGTGCGATCGACCTGCTCATCGAACGGGCGGCACCTCGCTGTATTAAATCGGCTTTAAATCTCAGCAAGAGCCAGATTTTAACCCTCTGCAACGATACAGATTTACAAGAAACTGCAGTCGGGAAATCCGCCGAAGAGTTGAAGGTGCAAATCAGACGATTGGCGGAGTATCTTTATCTCGTCGAACTGTGGCGAAAACTAGCCAAACAAGTAGAGGAAGAACTCAAACCCCGACTGTTGATTGAAATCAACCAAGATTTAGTCAGCCTCAAACGGAATTTGCGACTATCTCTAGAACGGTATTTTTACCAAGAAGAATATCGCCAAGCTTCCCCGGTGAAAAAATTCCGGGTGGGGTTGGTGCAAAAAATCAACGGCGGACAAACCGATCGGACGCAAGGGGGGTTGCAGTGGCTCGAATCACAGCTAGAATTTAAGTCTACCGGATACTTGCAGTTTGCTAAGCTAGAAAACGCCCAAGAGCAAGCCGATCGCGCTTATAATTCTGTCAAACCCGAACTGGTGAAGGCTCTGGATATGAAATACCAAGCCATTCAAACCGATATCGCGGACAAGCAGGGAAGTTTAGTAGAAACGCTGCAACAAGCGATGGGGATTTTAGGCGAACCCTATCAGGGGTGGGTGGCGGCTCATTTACCGCAAGCGATCGCCCAACCCAAACTCAAATTTGACCCGGACAATATTGAGGATTTGCAGCCTTCGATCGCGGAAAATTTGGTATTAGAAGAAACCGCTGATGGTCAGCGATCGGGTAATGTGTTGGGATGGTTGCCCTTCAATCAAGCCAATACGCCTCACTACTCGGTCTCGGTAAAAGACATTTTCGATATCTGCGAATTTGCCATCAATCGAGAAGTGGAACGCATTCGGGCTAAAGCCAAGGGATATTGGGAAATCCGAGTGAAAAATAGCCTGCAAACTGTCTTCGAGCAGCTTATCGCATTGGGGGAGAAACAGTGAAGGGGTAAGAATGGGGAAATGAGAAATAGTGGCGGTTTCTCATTTCTCCTGTCCCGCACGATGGGGGAGGGTGGGTAGGGAGATAGAGTTTCCCCCGAGGTGGGGGAAGGGGTTAGGAATTCACCGCCATGAGTTGTGGTGTGGGATTGGAAGAAGCCAAGGATTGTCGGAGGGGAATTTCGATGCGAAACTCGGCTCCGTTTCCGGGTTCGGAGAAGCAAGCGATCGCGCCTTTGTGTTTTTCCACCACAATTTTATAGCTAATCGACAGTCCCAACCCGGTGCCTTTGCCCACCGCTTTGGTGGTAAAAAATGGATCGAACAGACGCATTTTGACGTCTTCCGTCATCCCCGGACCATTATCGGAGATAATAATTGCCACTCGGTCAGGGGTGCGATCGCCAGTGAGCCATTCGGTGCGGATGGTAATTTGGGGAGAGGCGTTTTCTTGTGCTGTAGCGGGCTGATGGGGAGAGTTCTCGAGGGCATCGATCGCATTCCCTAAAATATTCATCAAAACCTGATTGAGCTGGCCCGGATAGCATTCGACTTTTGGTAACGAGGCATAGTCTTTGACCAGTTGGATTGATGGATGACCGGGTTTTGCTTTGAGACGATTTTGCAAGATTAATAACGTGCTGTCGATGCCTTCGTGAATGTCAGCCAATTTCATTTCGGCTTGATCCAAGCGCGAGAAATTCCGCAGAGACAGAACGATTTCGCGGATGCGATCGGCTCCAATTTTCATGGAGTTTAAAATGCAAGGCATATCCTCGCGCAAAAAGTCGAGTTCGATATTTTCCGCATGCTCTTGGATTTCTACGTGGGGTTCGGGATAGTGTTTTTGGTACAGTTCGATTAAGTCGAGCAAATCTTGGGTGTAACCGTCCACGTGAGAAAGATTGCCGTAAATAAAGTTCACCGGGTTGTTGATTTCATGGGCGACGCCGGCGACGAGTTGGCCCAAACTGGACATTTTTTCGCTTTGAATGAGCTGAGTTTGGGTTTGTTGGAGTTGGTGTAAGGCTTGTTGTAATTCTTGGGCTTTGGTTTCGGCGACTTGGGCGGCGGTGCGGGCTTGTTCGTAGAGTTCGGCTTGATGGATGGCGATCGCGAGTTGTTCGGCGAGTTGTTCGAGCAAATCGATTTCCGAGGAGCGCCATCGGCGGGGGCGATCGCACTGATGAACGATCAGCAGTCCCCATAATTGATTTGAACAACTGTGCAGGGGGACGATCAGACTCGATCGCACGTTGAGCCGTTTCCAACAAGCGTGCTTGGCGGCATCCACCGCCGGCGCGCGATCGATATCTTCGATGGCGCGCACCCCGAGGTTGTGTTGGTATTCCCGGGCGTAGGCGCGACAATTTCCATCAAAGCAGCGTTCTTGGCACAGTGCTTTCATCCGGGAGATACCCGGGAGATTTTCTTCCACCACCACTTGTCCGGTTTCAAGGTCCCTAAACTGATAAATCGCCACGCGATCGGTGTCGAGCAGTTGGCGGACTTCCCGGGCGATAGTTTGCAGGATAGTTTGCAAATCCAGGGTGCGGCGAATCTGTTCGCTAATGAAGCGCAAGAGGGATTCTCGCTCCATCGAGGCGCGAGTTTGGGCGTACAGACAAGCTTGCTGGATGGAGATGGCTAGTTGGTCTGCCACGGCTTGCGCCAATTCGCGGTCGTGTTTCGTCCAGTACCTTGTGTGAGAACACTGATTGATATAGAGTAGGGCATGCAATTTGCCGTTTGCCTGCACCGGCACCACCAGGGAGGATTTGATTTGCGCTTTTTGGTATTCTTCGTTTTGGCTGCCGATGCGGCGGTCTTGGCTGACATCAGCGATCGCCACCAGTGTTCGATGAGCGATCGTCCATTGGGTAATCGGGCCGTGAGTGTCGAAGTCCTCGAGGGAGGGTGAAAATGGCGCTCGGCAGACTTCAAACAAGTGCGATCGCCGGAACGCCACATCATTAGCGATGTCCCAAAAACAGGTTTCCGAGTGCTTGGGCGAGTCCTTCTCCGTCGGTTCTTGGTCTTCTACCAGATGCACCAAACAGCGATCGACCGCTAAAGCTTCTAACAGTTGGCCGATCGCTTGGTTTAAAATCACTTCCAAGTTAAAACTTTGACGGGTTTGGCTGGCAATTTGATTGACTAACCGCTCTCGCTGGGCTTGTTGGTGGATTTGTTCGTACATTTGCGCTTGCCGGATGGCGATTTCTAATTGTTGGGCGATTAACTGAACGAATTCGATTTCTGCAGCGGTCCAGGGGCGAGGTTCTTGTGAGAAACAAGCGACGAATCCCAACCATCCTTGCGATCCTTTTACCGGCACTAATAGATTGGCGATGCGCTCTTGTGGTTCCCTCTGCGAGATGTCCCCCCGGGTAGAATTCCATGAGGCACGGTCCGCGTTGGGTTCGCCCAATAACGGTTCTGGCGGACGGGCGAGGGGACAGTTGGCGATGATGCGGGTCATTGCGCCAAAGGCACCGGGTTGGGATATCGGTCCGGTGCTGACCATCATGCGTCCCTGAGCGATCGCGCTGGCGGCGGAACCAAAGACATCTAAGGAGTAATTGCCTATTTCCGAGAGTTTGCCGATCCCGCCACCGGCGGCGACTCCCGACTTGCAGTGGCAATCGCATACCACTTGCACCCGTTGCGATCGCTCAAAATACCATAAAAAACTACAGGCATCGAGGTCGAGCATTGCCGCAATTTCATCCACGGCGCTTTGCAGGATTGCTTTGAGATCCAAAGAATGCCAAATTTGGTCGATGACTTTTCGCAACAAGGCGCTGCGCTTTTGAGGGTCTTCGATGGGAGTGGGTTGCAACGGACTTCTCAGGGATACGGTTGGACTTACGCGAGGAAAGAGGAAAAAATTCTCGAACATAACGACTCATCACCCCAAATTTTCCTGGTGGGCAGCTTGGGCTATTTTCTGGGCGGAATGGCTTTTCCCAACCCCGGTTTCGGGGATTTTGTGCGTGTTATTCAGTTAATTTATCGAGTCAAAAAAAAAATTTATAAAAATTAAGCCGTAAGATGGCAAAGGTATGCCGTCCCGCTTGTTTTAATTTAAGATAGGTTTTCCGGTAAAAATGTATTCTGGGCTACATTTCTAGGGTACAACAGGGAGATGAATTTTTGACATTTGTTAATCAAATCTTTGGGATCGAAACCGAAAATCAAGATATCCTAACAAAACCGGGTTGGTCTCGTCAATCCCCAATCCCGAGGGCGGGCAAATCCAACCCGGATGAGGGGCATTAAATTCGTGAAATAGCTCGTAAAATAGAACCATCCGCCCAGAGGTCACAGGGGAGAGTCTGGGCGGAGGTAGGGGTCTGTGGTCAAAGGAGTTTTCGGCCACAGAAATAGGATGGCGCTGTTAGAGATTGTGGGTAATATAAACCTCAACCTCTTCGAGCATTTGGGATAATTTTTCCACACCCTCGGCGGCATTTGAGAGATTTTCAGCTTTAGCCTGACGATTGAGGGTAGTGGCGAGATCTTGAATAGAAGTCACGCCCACATTAGAACTGGCACCTTTGAGCTGATGAGATTCATTTTCAAAAGCGGTACAATCATTTGATGCCAGAGCCAACTTGAGCCGATCGATATTGTCGCGGGCATCCTCAACAAACGCTTCGAGGATATCGCGTTCGAATTCAGTATCTCCACCAGATATTTCGTGCAAGCGATCGAAATTCACAGCAATCTCCAGATTGGTAGTGCTAGCCTGATTGTCGGTGTGCTCGGTGGTAGAGACGCGATCGCTCGCGTCTCCACTTTGGCCCGCGATCGCGGGCCAAGGTGCAGCAGCAGATCCAGGGGGTTCTTCCGTGGGTGAAGGAGCCACAGGGGCAGGACTAGAGTTAAAATTCATGGTCGTTTGCCCCGGTAGCGCTTCAGATGCTTTCACGTCCACCAAGTTTGGGGAATGTAGGTTCGGGGCGGTTGCAGCAGACGAGTCCTGAGCCAAAGAGGTTGGAGTTTGTACCATCATATCTTGATTTTCCGCTCCCACCTGAGAACAGCGGCGAGCGGTCCAGCGCTCGATCGTAGAGCCGAGGTCGGATAAATCCACCGGTTTGCTGAGATAATCATCCATTCCCGCCGCCAGACATTTTTCCCGATCGCCCTTCATGGCATGAGCCGTCATAGCAATCACCACCGTATGCTGGCGATCGCCTTCCCGACGGCGAATTTCCCCCGTCGCCTGATACCCATCCAGGATCGGCATTTGACAATCCATAAATACAATATCGTAGTGAATTTGCGCCAGCATCTCCAAGGCTTCTTGACCGTTCGCCACCGCATCCGCAGAATAGCCCAACCGTTTAAGCTGATTGAGCACCACCTTTTGATTGATAACATTATCTTCCACCACCAGAATTTTCACCGATTTAGGTTTAGGCGAGTCTGGAGTAGAAGGAGACGGTGTGGGAGAGGGCGTTTTGGCAGACACCGAACCCAAGCGCAGGGAAGAGCGGGCCGCGATCGCCCGTCGCAAACACTCCTGCAGCTTCGACTCCTTCACCGGCTTGACCAAATATGCCGCCAAACCCAATTCTTGTAACTTCGCCGCATCTTCTCCATGACACACCGAAGTCATCATCACCAAAGCGGTTTGCTTTAACGAAGGTTCCTTGAGAATTTGCCGCGCCAGCATCGCCCCATCCATCTGCGGCATTTGCATGTCCAAGATAGCCAAATCGTAAGGACGACCCAGGGCCACCGCCGAACGCAACGCGCTCAATGCTAACACCGCACTGCTCGCTTCATCCACCTGCATGTCCCATGCACTCGCCTGATAGCGAACGATTTGCCGATTGGTTTCGTTATCATCTACCACCAACAGCCGCAAACCGGAAAGGGAATATTTCTCGGAGGAAGAGTCCTTGAGGGTCAGGGTGGGGGAAGAGGCACCCGGATAGTCGGCGTCGGTTTCCAGTTTGGCAAAGGTGGCGGTAAACCAGAACGTAGAACCCACCCCCTGTTCGCTTTCCACGCCGATTTCGCCGCCCATTAACTCCACCAATTGTTTGCAAATCGCCAATCCCAAGCCGGTGCCCCCATATTCCCGGGTGCTGGAGGCATCCACTTGGGAAAATGACTCGAACAGCTTGTGCTGGTCTTGCGCGGCGATGCCGATGCCGGTATCTCGCACCGCAAATCGAATCGTGGCGCTACTGCGGGTTTGGGAGTGCAACGACGCTTGCACCACCACTTCTCCGGTGGAGGTAAATTTAATCGAATTGCCGATTAAATTCATCAGCACTTGTCGCAGGCGACCCGTATCGCCGCGCAGTTGTCGCGGAACTTCGGGATAGAGGGAGTAGCACAGTTCGAGTCCTTTTTGATGGGCCGGTGGGGCTAACAAGTCCGCCACATCTTCCAAGCAGCGATTCAGATCGAATTCGACGGTTTCGAGTTGCATTTCCCCGGCTTCGAGTTTGGAGAAGTCGAGGATATCGTTGATAATGGTGAGCAGATTTTCGGCGCTGATTTGGATGGTTTGCACGAAGTCGCGCTGTTCGCCGCTGAGGTTGGTTTTGGCTAGCAATCCTACCATGCCGAGCACGCCGTTCATGGGGGTGCGGATTTCGTGACTCATGTTGGCGAGGAATTGAGATTTGAGTCGGGAGGCTTCGAGTGCGCCTTCGCGGGCTTCTACCAGTTGGTCGATGCGATCGGTGACCATGACGATTCCGCCGACTTCGCCATCGAGGGTGTGCCAGGGGTGAATCGCCCAGCGCAGGTAGAAGCGGGAGCCATCTTCGCGCTCGAAGACATCTTCCGGGTTGGAGATGATTTCTCCTTTTAGGGCTTGTTGGTGGATGGTTTTCCATCGTGCGGGAATGTCGGGGAAGATTTCATAGTGGCTCACACCGAGAATGGAGCGATTTTCTAAGCCGTAGTCGGCGAGCCATTTTTGGGAGTAAGCCATGTAGCGCATGTTTTTGTCGAACATGGCCATTGCTACTGGGGCGTTGGTAATGATTTGGCGCAGTTGTCGGCGTTCTTTTTCGATCGCTTGTTCGGCTTGTTTGCGATCGCTGATGTCTCGACCTACGGCTTGAATTTCGACTAATTGGCCGTTTTCGTTAAAGATGCCGCGATCGCTCCACTGTTGCCAGTGGATGCGATCGGCCTCTAGAATCACCCGATGCTCGTAATGAACTACGGGATGCTCTGGGGAAATTTTGCCCATATTTTCGCGAATCACATGCATATCGGCGTCGGGAATCATCGGCATGAAGTTGTGACCGATGAGTTCGGAATGGGTTTTGTGGAAATAACGACAGTAGGCATCGTTGACGAAGGTGAGGGTGCCATCGGGACGGAAACGACAGATCAGTTCGGTTTGGTCTTCGATGATGGCGCGATAGCGCATTTCGCTGTCGCGCAAGGCGGCTTCGGACCGCTTGCGTTCGGTGATGTTGCGGACGATCGCCAATACGGAAGGGTCTGGGTCGCTGGTAAAGGGTAATACGCGCGCTTCAAAAAAGCGATTGCCTTCGTCCATTGGTAGGGCATATTCCACACTTTGGGACTTCATGGTGGCAAGGGTGCGGGCGATCGCGGCGTCTAGGGATGGGGTGATGCTTTTTGGCAGCACGTTTTGCACTTTTTGGCCGATGAATTCATCGGGGGTCACGTACAGATCTGAGGTGGTGCCGGCTCGATAATCCAGGATGTTTCCTTCGGCATCTAGGCGGAAGAATAAGTCGGGGAAGGCTTCAAAAATGGCTTGCAGTTCTGAGGTTTTTTGCCGCAATTCTTCTTCGGCGAATTTGCGATCGCTGATATCTTCGGCAATTCCAACCATGCGATACACTTCCCCGGCTTCGTTGAAAATCGGAAAGGCGCGCGCCCAAATCCAGCGAATCGAGCCATCGGGTCTGACGATTCTATATTCTTCGCTAAATTTGCCTTGTTCTTGCAGCAGTCTTTGAAATTCCGCCACCACTCGCTGGCGATCGTCGGCATGAATGGTCTCGATCCACGATTGGGGGTGTTTATACAGGCTCTCCCGGCTCCGCCCCCACACTTCTTCGTAAGCCGGACTGATATAAATCATTTCACTGGCATCTGGGGCAATGGTAAAGAACACTTCCCGCACGTTTTCGGCAATTTGCCGGAACCGTTCTTCGCTGTCGCGCAATGACGCTTCCGCCGCTTTGCGATGGGTGATATCTTCGGCAATCCCGGCGATGCGATAGATTTCTCCACTGGCATTTTTAATCGGAAAGGCGCGATCCCAAATGATGCGAACCGCTCCATCGGGTCGAACAATTCGATATTCTTCGTTATATTCGCCGCGAATCTGTTTGGCAAAGGCGGCCATGATGCGATCGCGATCGTCCGGATGGATGGCTTCCACAAAAGATAGAGGATTTTCATACAAACTCGCGCAGTTCCGACCCCAGATTTTCTCATACGCCGGACTGATATACACCATCTGATTCTTGTGCGGATCGGTCATCCAAAACACTTCATCGATGGTTTCCGCCATCTGCCGAAATCGTTCTTCGCTCTCGCGCAATGAGGCTTGCGCCGTGAGTCGCTCGGTGATATCCCGCGCAAAAATACACACATACTCTTGCCCGTTAAATTCTAAAAAATTACAGGTCACTTCTACGGGCAACAATTCCCCGTTGGCTCGGCGATGGGTGGATTCCTCGGTAAAATATCCCCGTTTTTTCAGGCTGTTCCAGGTATTCGACCATTCCCGACGGGAAAAGTTGGCATCGATGTCTTGGATTTTTAAACTCAGCAGTTCTTCCCGGGAATATAAAAGCAATTGACAGGCGGAATCGTTCACATCCACTAGCTCGCCATTCACTTCGACCCAAAACACTGCATCGCTGGCATGGGCGATGGAAAAAGCGGCTCTTTGTAGCCCCTCTTCTACCTTTTTTTGTTCGGTTACATCCCGATAAATCCACAAATATGCACCGTGGCGTTTTGCCAAATTTAAAGGTATAAAATCTCGGTCTATAATCGTTCCATTTGTTAAATCTAATCGGTCTTCCAGCACTCTTTTGCCTTGTGTCGTTATCTCTTGATTTCGAGAAACAAAATTTTCTTTGTCCGCAATTTTGTTGGCCACAATATGAGCGAAATCATCGAGATTTTTGGGCAGTATATCTTGAGAATTTACCTCGATATCGAACAGGTGAAAAACCTGGAGGCTAATATGTAAAATACCTCCGGCGCGATCGCTGACGATAATTCCTCCGGGCAAGTTGTCTAGGGCAGCAAAAAATCGGTGACTTTCATGCAGGTGAATCGGCAAATTGTCCGCCGCGAAGGGACGAGAATGAGAAATGGGTTCGCGGCGCGGGTGAGGTAGGGCAGCAAGATTTTGCGCCTCTACCGAGGTTGAGGAGATAGGACGGGAATGGGGGGGATTGTCTGTGCCCTCGGGAACGGATTTGGGCATCAGGGATAGGGCAATTAAGGCGATCGCGCTGAGGACCAGGGCAATAATGATGTAAGAGCCATCAATCGCCCAGGCGGTGTCTAAACTGACGGAAAAAGATGGAAAGGCATCGGGTCCTAGTCCGGTTTCCGAGGGGGGGAAAACGGCGGTATGGATGGCGGCTTGGCTGGTATAGTGGCTACCGGCGATCGCGGTGGCTAAAAATAAGGCGCTACTCCAATGTTGCCGGCGATTTCCCGGGGTAAAAGTGGTTAACCCCAACCCGGATAATCCACAGGCTAAGGCGAGAGACAGGAGCACCAACGGCAGATTAAGGGTTTGCTGGGCGGGCAGTTGTCTCGCGAGGAGAAGGAAAAATTGCGATAAGGCGATCGCAAAGGCAAAAAACAATCCACTTTTCACCGAAGACAGGGAACCCGGGGTCTGTGCGGGCTGTTCGGACAACCCGATCCCGCTAAGCGCAACCGCCACCACCAGAGATAGAATTATCGGCCAAATTTCATAGTCAAGGGAGGGGGTCGCCAGGGGCGGGGTCTGAAATGCCAGAAAGGCGATTCCGTGGACGATCCACATGCCAACTCCGATGGCGGCGGCACTGATGAGGATCCAGGCGGGGGGGGATCGGTGGGAACTGCGATCGGCATCTGGGCGATCGGCGGCGATCGCCACATAGGAGGCAAATGCAGCCACTGCGATGGAAAGCGCAACGAGGCGCAGATCGTAGAGACCACTCACCCAAGCATCAATCTGACTCATTTTTTACTGGACTCCTGCAAATACCGCTAGTTTTGTATGTTAGACGTGAATGATTTGACGGCCACTGCCTTCTCCAATACTAAAGAAGTTCCGAGAATCTTTCATCCCCTTCGCTTCAGCTAGAGAATGTTGGGTTGACATGCCGATTTTAAACGGACAATGCCGTTCCCCTCAAACCCGCTTAATTCTTAATTTTTAATCGGTCGTTCTGACGGGGTTTGTCGCACCGGAATCACGATTGCCATTTCCGTTCCTCGACCCACTTCGGAGATACACTGGAGATGACCGCGATGCTGCTTGACGATAATTTGATAGCTAATCGACATTCCCAAACCCGTCCCCGCCCCTACTGGTTTTGTGGTAAAGAAAGGGTCGAACAATCGCGCTTTCACCTCGGGGGTCATTCCCGGCCCGGTATCGGCAATCTTAATCGTCACGAACTGTTGGGCATTCCCCAT
Source organism: Phormidium sp. CCY1219 (assembly GCF_055795085.1). Lineage (NCBI taxonomy): Bacteria > Bacillati > Cyanobacteriota > Cyanophyceae > Oscillatoriales > Oscillatoriaceae > Phormidium > Phormidium sp. CCY1219. The sequence continues at coordinate 95,295 of NZ_JAYFEQ010000448.1, forward strand.
GTCCGGGGGGGAATCTACCGTGGATGGCGCAGCACAAGCTTGTGCCATCATTGCTTCATTCTCGGTTTGCAATTCCCCGCTTTCCCGCGCCGATTCCGCCCCTGGGGTTCCGACTTCGGTGCGAAGGGTGATGCGGGGCGGGGTTTGGCTGCGATCGCGCCGTTCCAACGCATCGATCGCATTGGTGAGTAAATTCATAAACACTTGGTTGAGCTGACCGGGATAACATTCGACGAGGGGAAGATTCCCATAGGCTTTGACCACTTCTATTTTAAACCCATTCTCTATGCCGTTGAGTCGATGCTGTAAAATCAACAAGGTACTTTCCAACCCTTCGTGAATATCCACCCATTTCATCTCCGCTTCATCCAGACGGGAAAAACTCCGCAGGGACAAGACGATTTTGTGGATGCGATCGGCTCCGCTTTTCATGGAGGATAACAATCTCGGCAAATCTTCATGCAGAAAATTAAAATCTATCTCTTCTTCTTTGGCGCGCAAGCCATCGCTCGCCTGGGGATATTCTTCTTGATAGAAGGCAATCAATTCTAGCAAGTCTAAAGCATAGTTGCGAACGTGCAGGAGATTCCCGGTAATAAAGGTGACGGGATTGTTAATTTCGTGGGCGATGCCGGCCACTAATTGACCGAGGCTGGACATTTTTTCGGTTTGCATCAGTTGTTCTTGGGTGCGCTGCAGGTTCCGCAAGGCTTCTTCCAGTTGGGTGGCTTGGGTTTGCGCGCTCAATGCTGAGGCGCAAGCTTCGGCGTAAAGTTCTGCTTGGTCGATCGCGATGGCTAATTGAACGGCCATCGGGCGCAGCAGTTCTACTTCGCTATCGCTCCAGGTGCGGGGCTGACAATGCCCGCATACCACCGCCCCAAACTGACTGGCGCGGGTTTCTATGGGCAAAATCAGTTGCGAGACGATTCCGAGTTCGGCGAGAAACCCTTGTAGGGGAGAGTCCAACTCGGCGATGTTGTCGATGCGAATAATTTCGCGATCGCGGATCTTTTCGATCGCCCAGGCGAGGGCGGGTTCGGTATATTCCCCGATGGAACTGCACAGGTTCTCGCTGTTGGATTCGTGGGTGACGCTGATGTGCGAGCGATCGCCCTCGGACATGCACCACAAAAAATAACAGCGATCGACGCGCAATAAACTTTTAATCTCATCTACCGCAGTTTGTAAAATATCGCTCAGTTCTAATGAATTGCGAATCTGACTGGCAAGGCGAAATAGTAACGATTCCCGACGCGACAGCAGGGCATCTCGCACTTTGATGCGCTCGATCGCTACGCCGATACTATTGGCGACCCATCGCAACAGGTTATTCATATCCTCGCTGAAGGATTGCGACCCCAAAATCACCATCACGCCGATGGTTCGGTCTTCTACAATTAACGGATATCCGCCCAGGGCGGTAGCTTCTGAGCCGGATGGCGAGGGCGAAGGGTTCCGGGCCGGAGTTTCCCACCCCGACTCTCCCGGCCCAGGCTCCTTGGGTGGGTTGTCTGACCAGGAGGTAACATCCCTCTGAAATGCTTCATGGGCGAAGCGGTCTTGCGGGGAATTGCGATCGTCGGACGGGGGTTTGCTAATATATGGAACCCCGGTTTGGGCGATGGTGCCCACGAGGGAAAATCCGTTGGGGATGCGATCGCCAAATTCCTGGGTGGACGGCTGTTCCCCGGCGGCAGATTTTAATTCTAACAGTTGGTTTTGCGGATTTAACGTCCAGATTCCGACAAAGCTGGCGTTTAAGTGCGTGAGAATGGCAGAGGTGCAATTGTGCAGAATTTGGGAAGTCTTTCCCCCTTGAGAGAGGGCTATTCCGACTTTGGCACTGAGCTGATTCTGACGCGATCGCTCCTGTAGCATGGCTTCCACTCGCACGCGATAGGTGATATCGTAAAATGTCCATAAAATCGCTTCCTCTCGGTCAAATTCCAACAAGACGGCGGACAATACTACCCAGAACCAAGTGCCATCACGTTTTTGAAAGGGCAATTCGTAGTTGTACAAATGACCCTGGCGAAACAGTTCGTTATATAATTGTTCGCGATCGCTGCGGGCTAAGCAAAAATCGGGCATCGGGCGATCGATTAAGGCTTCGTGTTCTAACCCAAAGGTGGGGCTGGCGTGGTGATTGGCATAGACCACACAGGCGTCTGCGCGCCGGGTAATCAGGACCGACAGGGGTATGGATTCGACGATGGCATGAAATCGCCGCTCGCTCTCGCGCAATGCTTCTTCGGTGCGCTTGCTTTCGGTGATATCTTCCACCATCACGATGGTAAAGTGCGGTTCGCCTCCGTCGTCTCTCACGAGAGAAACGCTCGATCGCGCCCACATGATGTTACCCGTTTGACAGATATAGCGTTTCTCGATTTGATAGCTGTCGCGCTTTCCCGCAATCAGATCGCGATAGCATTGTCGGGCAAATTCTACATCCTCGGGATGGGTGAATTCGCTCAGGCTCATCGTGGCTAAGCGATCGCGGCTATATCCGAGCATCTGCTCTAGGGCGCGATTGCTGGCAAATACTCGTTCCTCTAAGCTGGCTAACCCAATCCCGATCGCCGCTCCTTCAAAGATGGTGCGGAAGCGTTTCTCGCTGGCGCGCAGTGCCATTTCTCCGGCTTTGCGATCGCTGAGGTTTCTCACCGCCGCCACGCGGAGGGTTTTTCCTTTGTAGGGAATCTCTTTCCCGTGGATTTCAATAGGTAGGGTTGCACCATCGACGCGCAACCCCCTCACTTCATAGGGTTTCTCGTTTTCAGCGGCGATGTTCTCGCCCACTAGCGGGCGATCCTCGGGTACGATGTAATCCAGTACGCAGGTGCCAATAATCGCTGACGCCTCTGCGCCGACTAACTTTGCAAAGGCAGGGTTGATATCCAGGATGATACCATTGTCGTGAATGACAATCCCTTCCTCTGTCGCCTCAGACAAGCAGCGAAATCGTTCTTCGCTCTCGCGCAACGCCGCTTCGGTCCGCTTGAGTTCGGTAATGTCGAGGGTGGTTCCCACTAATCCGCCTAGGGTGCCGTCGGTATGGTAAAATGTGGCTTTGTGGAACAAGACCTCATGCAAGGTTCCATCGGCATATCTCACGGAATTTTCGTAAATCTGCACCCCGCCGCGTTCCCATAACTCGCGATCGGCGCGATCGTAGCTCTCGGCTAAGGACTCGGGAGCGAGATCGTACACCGATTTTCCCACAATCTGTTCGGGGGTTAAACCCAAATTACTGGCAAAGGCGCGATTGCACCCCAGATAGATGCCGGCGGTGTTTTTGTAAAATATGGGCACGGGAATGGCATCGATCGCAGTTTGCAGAAAGGCTAACTGTTTTTCCGGGGCGTCCCCAGGGGGGCGTTTTCCCCAGGCGAGACGGGCGCGTTTCGCCAGCAGCAGGCTCATCAACGTGCATGTGGCACCCAGAACCATCCCCACCACCAGCAGGGTCAATTCTGGGTGGAGCAACTCTGGCGCAACCGAGGGTAAAAGAAAGGGCAGATGCAAAACACTCATAGGGAGGAACTACGATAAGCGGCGACGTAACCCCCTGTGGGGTTGGGACAAATGTATTCTTGTTCCTCAATAGTATGCCCCTCGGCGCTGTCTGGGAAAGCTAAATTAACGGTTGAAAACACTCGGGGGGCTTGTTCCAAGACGATTGCAGCCGATTTGTTGCCCGTCTCTGGGATGGCTTCTCAATCGGCGCGGGATGGTGAAGCGGCGATCGCTTTTTTCCCGGTGCTGTTTTCATACCATATTTTCCCCAAATTGTCAAGGGTATCCGCTGCCATTTTGCAACCATCACTCCTGGCGATCGAAGGGAGGGACTTCGACCCACTCCCTTCCCGATCGCCGATGGCCCGCGCAAAGGCGCGATCGTTGCACTTAAATCGACAAACTCAATTGAGAGCCGTTGGGAGTTTTGCACACTTCAATGCGTGCTTGAAATGCTTCTTTAAATTGTGGCATATGGGTGACAGTGAGGATACAGGCAAATTCAGGGGCGATCGCGTTAATCGCCGCCACTAAGCGATCGCATCCTTCCCGATCCTGAGTGCCAAATCCCTCATCCACAATCAACATCTGCAAAGCCGTTCCCGCACGATGTGCTAACAATCTCGCCAATGCTAACCGAATCGCAAAATTAATCCTAAACGCTTCCCCTCCCGAATAGGTTTCGTAAGGGCGCGTCCCCCGAGCATCGGCAATTAAAATATCTAACGTATCGATCGGCTTGCTGGATTTCTTCTTGCTGCGCGTGCGGCTTGCCCGTTGCGTAATAAACTGAACGTGCAATTGATTCAAACTCAAACGCGCCAAAATCTGATTGGTTTCGGCTTCCAATTGGGGCAGCACGTTTTCAATCGTTAGCGCTTGAATGCCATTTTTCCCAAAGGCGGTGGCAAGTTCCCCATAAACTCTCACGTTGCGACGGGCGGTTTCGAGCTGACGCCGCTTTTGCTCGTGCTGGGCTTTCACGCGGGCAAAATGCTGTTGCTGCTGTTGTAGCCTTCCCTGGGTGGAGAGCAGCCCCTCCCGCGACGATTGCAGTCGTTCGAGACTCTGTTCTAACTGTGCGATGCGATCGCCCGCATCGGGGATTTCCTGAAGCTGGCAATCCAAGTTCTCTCGCTGTTCGCTCAGGGTTTGGCGCTCCTTCTCCCGTTCCTGCAATCGGCTCTCGAGTTCCTCTAGGCGTTGCTGCTCTTGCGGAAATTGCTGCTGCGCTTGTCGCAAGGCTTCCATCCGCCCCCACCACACCTGTGCCTTTCTCAGGGCGACGCGGGTCTCTTGATGTTCCCGCCCATCGTAGCCGATCTCCTCCATGTGGCGATCGAGCTGTTCGAGTTCTCGCTGCAATTCCGAGTCGGTGCGGGCACGCTCTAATTGGATTTCTAATTCGGCAATTTGCCCTTCTAATTTGGGCTTGCGCTGTTGCAGTTGCTCCATTTGTCGCTGCGCTTGCTGCAATTGTCCTTGTTTGATTTCCGCCCAGCGCCAGCGCTTTTCTTCGTTGAGCGCTAAGGCACGATCTCGCTCGTTATAGTTGAGGTCTTCTAAACTGCGCGTCACCGCTTGCAGTTCGGCGTATAATTCCCCGCCATATGCGCCTGTATGCAGCGATCGCTCTAATTCCTCTTTCTCCCACGCCAGTTGTTCCAGGCGCTCTCGGGCAGCAAAGGTGGCCTCTATCTGGGCTTGCAGTTGTCCCCGCCGCTCTCTAAGGCTATTATACGGCTTTAATTGTGCCTCTAATTGTCGATATTCTTCCCGCAAAATGGAAATTTCGCGATCGCTGGTTGCTAGTTGCTCGCGCACTACCCACATCTGATTGATGATATCCTGCTGTTGGGTTTGATGTTTGTGCAGCACCACATCCCAATCATGTTCTCCCAACGGGCGATCGCACAGGGGACAAATGGCATCGGGTACCTGCAACATCTGGATTTTTTGGTCGATCTGTCCTAACTGCCCTTCGTAATCTCGCTGATGCGCTTTCAGTCGCTCCATGAAATTACGGCGCTCTAGTCCTTTTTCCCGCACTCGCTGTTGATAAACGCGCTTTTTCTCCAGTTCGTCTAGATCGATGGCGAGTTGGGTGAGGGCTTCCTCTAGGGCGTAGCTATTTTGTTGCTCGACCTGCAGGCGGTGCATCTGACCGGCAATTTCTTCTAAGCGCGCACTCAGGCGGGCGCGAGTGCGATCGAGTTGGCTCTGTAGGGTTTGCTGGCGCTGGATTAACGGGGTGGCTCGGCTCTCCAATTCCTCTATATCGGCAAGGCGCACCCGCGCTTGCTGCAATTTTACCATGCCGGCTTCTATGTCCGCCCCTTGGGCGAGGGTTTCGCTCAACTCCCGTTCCTGTTGTAACAGGGCGTCGTATTGGGCGGCGATCGCCGCGCGTTTGGCTTCTGTGGTGGATAAATATTGCCGGAAGTTTTCTTGCAGGTTTTGCCGCTGTTGCTGCGCCTCTTGGTAAGCTTGGAATTTGCCGGCAAGGCTTTCTTCGTGAGCTTGTAGTCGGGAAAATTCTTCGTACCCGGCTTTAATTTCTGGCTCTTGTTTTAATAAGGCTTCCAGTTCTTGGTAGCGCCGCTGAGTGTTGCGAACGTCTTGTTTGACGCGATCGCTCTCGCCGCGCAGTTGTTTTTCTCGCAACTGGTTTGCTGCAATTTGTTGCTGCCAGTTTTGCCGCACGAGCTGTCTATCTTGCAGTTCTTGCAGCTCTTTTCGCTGGCGATGGGTCTGTTCTTGTTGGTCTTTGAGTTGGGTTTCTACGCCTTCGAGTTGCCGCTCGAGTTGTTGTTCTTGTTGCAGTTGCTCTTGGGTGGCGGCGACGCTCTGTTCGAGCAGTTGCACTTGCCCTTTGGCTTCGCGCGATCGCTCTTTGGCGCGATCGGCGAGTTCTTCAAAGGCATCCAGTCGCAGCACGGTGGCTAAGACTTGTTTGCGCTCAGAAGGTCGCTTGAGCATGAATTCATCGGCTCTCCCTTGTCGCAAATAGGAGGAGTTGACAAAGGTTTCGTAGTCGAGTTTAATCTGTTTGATAATTTTTTCTTGGGTGGCTCGCAATCCCCGTTCGGTGAGGGGGCGAAATTGAAGCTGTTCTAAGGTGGTTTCTGGATTGATTGGCTCGGTGGCAATTTGGAATTCTAGGGTGGAGGAGTGCCCTCTTTGCCGCGATCTAATCACTCGGTAGGTTTGTTGGTTGGTCTGGAAGATAAAATCTACCCGGACTTCTTTTTCGCCGGTGTGGATGATATTGTCTTCGGTTCCGGCTCGACTATTGCCCCAAATCGACCAGGCGATCGCTTCGAGTAAGGAGGATTTACCCGCTCCATTTGGCCCGCAAATGCACGCCGTGTGCAATCCCTGGAAGTCTAGGGTCGCTTGGCGATAGCTGAGAAAGTTTTGGAGAGTCAGTTGCAGGGGTATCATATTAATAAATTGCCGCTTAAAATTTAACCCTGGGTTTTGTTCTGCTGGTTCAGCATTGTTTGCCTTGATTAGTGAATCAACTTCTCATTGTGGGTCATTTTTTTAGATGATTCTAGCTTTTTTTGTTAAATTTTACAATTCTTTACAATTGCGGGCGCGCTTCTCGGTCTCTCCTTTCCGCTTGTCTCCCCTCCCAAGTCTCTGGAACAACCCCTCACCCGTGCAGTCATTTCCCCCTCGGTTTCTTTTCTTCCTCTCACTGGGCTGGCTGGAAAACCGTCTAAACCCCAGTGCAACAAGCCGCTACACAGAGAAATACCCCCGACTATCGTGCGATCGCGTGGCGATCGCACGGGATTTTTGACTCGCGATCGCCAGATTTGCACCCCATGCCCTCTTACTAAGTTAGCCAACGACCACTTACTTTTACCGAAGCTATTAGTATAAAATTTCCTTCGTCCCCCACAAATATAGTTGGTTGGCGGTCGATCGGCAACTGAATTCTTTCCAACCATCCCGTCACCCCGATGACAGAGTGAAAATCTCCCCAGCGATACTCTGAATCTGACACGGAACCCTCGCGTTTTCGCACATAAGACTCGTTGGACTACGACAGCTCGACGTTTATATAATTGTTAGATAAAAAACGATGTCGATAAAAGGTATATACGTAGCACGTCAGGTATCTATAGGGGGTGGAACGGCCTCGTGGGTGGTTTGATAACAATGGTTGTAATATAACAATGGATGAGTTGCGGTTCCTTCTTAAGATATAAAAATCCAACCGATAAAAGGTATCGCCCAGGTTATCCGGTGAGGTCAGGGCGTATTGAGTGTAGCGTTACCGCACAATACACAAGCAGAAACTTGTCAGGCTGGTGGCAAGCTGAAAGTTTTATACAAACAGCAACAACTTTTCTCCTCGCCCGACATAGAAGCAGGGTCTATCTCTCCTTAAAAATAATTTCCGGCAACAAAAAATACGCGATCGCCACCTCTGCATCGACAATCCCGAGGTTTTGGCAATCTCGTTCTACCGTTTGCCTCTCGCAAATAATAATGATTCTGGGTAAAAGTTCCTAACCGACCTCAATCTTTTTTCGCACCGTGGCATCTCCCGATTTCTCCCACGAGAAACGCGCATCAGTTCGCGTCATTGCCACATCGTATAGGCACACCCCGATATGAAAGCGCCTGCTACCTGAAACTCTCGAAGCGCCAAGGCCAATAGGGCGAAAGGTCGTTTAGCCTCTACGCGCCTATGGTCTTTCCACATCAATGTCCGCTGTTGGACGATCGCCATCTTTATCCTCTTGCGTTTAACAAATCGAATCTATCCATAACCAGGGCTAAAACGCCCACAAACTGAAGTTGCCAAGGTGCCAGGATTAAACCGACAATTACCAAAATACTCGCGATCGTCATCGCCATGACGCCCACCGTTTCTTCCGATGCATGTCTGTAAATCGAAAATGCACCTAGTGCAATTGCCAAGGGAATTATGTAGATAGGTAGCAAAACAGGACCTCCTCATTCATTCATTCATTGGTAAAAAGTATTCTCGGCTACATTGATTGACCGTGTTTCTAATGTAGCATTGAATACCAATTCCTTCACCATCTCTATATAGAGATTTCGTGACAGTTCGCTCGCTCTCCCGGGAGAGGGTGCTTAGCTTCAAACGAGCTGAGTGAAAACCCTTTGAACCCATCCACCCCTCAAATTCCGCTCGGATTCGGGACAAAATTTTCCCATCCCCGGCACCTAAACCCGAAGGACATACCTCTATAGATAGAACAAACTACATCATAGCTCCAACTTCCATTTTCCCCAAGGAATTTTTCTTTTTTCTCTGAAACACTGGCCCAGCATACCTTTCCGGTTTTTTAGAAAATCTTCTCCCTTCACCTTCCCCTCTTAAATTCGTTTGTCTTAGCAACTTCGCATCTATCTCAAGGCTGATTTAGCGCAAATTTCTGCAAAATCGGAGGCATAAATCTCCCCAGGCACCATTTGAGTGCCGAAAAAAAATTTTACAACCAATTTTATCGCCCTGTTGCTTGCAGGTTCCGGCGATCGCCCAGAATCCCTTTCCCACTCCAACCCCGGTAATTGTTAATTCGTAATTTTCCCAACCCCCACTGTTCTCTACTCCTGACTTTTCCTTGTCAATTCCCCAATTTTTTAGCTCCGCCACCCAAACCTTAGCCCCTTCCTTTTTTCCAAAAAAACAACAGCGCCAAAACCCGTTTCTCGCCATTTCTACCGAGTAATCAAACAGAAATCTGCTGTTGCGCGCGGGTCATCTTCCCGAAATTCTTCCCGCTTGGCCTGATTTTCCCTACCCAGAGAGTAGAATTTTCTCGCAGATGTCACCCCGGGCACAAGAAGGCATCCGGTGGCATTCGCCTCAAGTTCGGGAGGGAATTTTCCCCAGGAAAACCCTTTCAAATCACCAACAACAATGCGGCGTAGGTAGTAGCACCCGCCGCAAATGCCCAGAAACGACTTTCCCGTTCTTCCGGGAGTTCTTCTTTCAACACGTTGAGGATAATTCCACCGGCTAAAAAGGCAAACAGCACCGCGATCGCCGGTTCGGAAATTTCCGTGGCCCTGCCAATTGCCCAACCCACTAAAACCGCCGCCGCCAGCACCCAGCGTCCGATGCGCCGATAGCTGTGCTTGTGATGGTCTCGCAAACCAAAATCATTCACCAGAAAATGCAGTGCCATCGCCACAAAAAACACCAATAAACTCCACACCCCCGGTTCTTCTCGGTGCAGCAGCAGATAACCAATCAGAGCATTATAAACCGCAAACGAACTGATATGCAGCCAAAACACTTCCTCAGTGGTGGAATCTGCCGATCCCTGCTTTTGCTTTTCTTGTCGCGATGCCGCCGCCACTCGTTCCAGTCCGTAAAAAATCCCAAACCCGAGTAACGCCATGAGATAAACGTGGTGTTCTAAATAATTGACGATCGCATTGTCTACCCGTTCGAGAGTGACTTGTCCTTGGTTGAGTTCCGGGAAAATATGAATAAAGACATACGCCACCGATGCTCCCCCCGCAAGGGACAACCACCGACTGCGGGGAATCGTTTCCAGAAACAGGAGCTTGCCGGCAAAAATATGCACCAAAGCCAAGGCGATCGCAAAGACGAAAGGGAGAAAAACCATTGAAATCCGTAAAGCTTCACATCTAACTGGGTCAGAAATATGATAAATTCCTAGTTTCCAACGTCTGCCAACTGGTGCAAATTCGCGGGTCATTGCACTCCAGGGCAATTGGAGGGTAGGCATTGCCCACCCTACCCATAATTCCCCAGAACCGTTAAGCGTGGGTTTCGATGGGCAACCAGACGATAAACGTGGTGCCCGGGGCGGGGGAGGATGAGGGAGTCGTGGCGGAGTCCGTGGGGAGGAATTCCGGTTTAGCGGGACTAAACACCTCGATGTCGCCGTCCATATCCCGGAGGAGTTCCCGGGCGATCGCCAAACCCAAGCCGGTGCCGGGGATATCGCCCTGGGCCTGGACGCCGCGATAATAGCGCTGGAATAAATGCTCTAAATCTTCCGGGGGAATGCCCGGTCCGGTGTCGCTGATGGCGATCGCCAGTTGCGCTCGGTCATGGTGGTGGCGCTGTTGTCCCAGATGAATCGCGATCCGACCCCCAGCCGGCGTATATTTCAACCCATTGTCAATCAGATTGCTCAACACTTCGCGCAGGGCGCGGGGGTTGGCGCGCACTGGCGGCACCGAGGGGGGAATTTCCACGTCTAATTGCAAGCCGCGATCGCTGGCGATCGCCCGGGCGGAAAGCAGCAACGGCTCTAACACCTCCGGAACCGAGCAGGTTTCCAGACCCGACGCCGGCAGCAGCAATTGGGGCGATCGCCGCTCCAGTCTGGGGGGTTGATAGGGGGCGTCGCGGTTCATATCCGGAATCGATTCTTCCCGCCCCAGGAAGATCGCTTCATTCATTTGTTGCAGTAGTTCTTGCACGCGATCGCTCTCGCGCAAAATGCTCGTGGCAAACTGACGGTTCGGATCCGGTTCGAGCAAGCGCTTGAGCAGCAGTTTGCCAAAGGTGCGTAAGGCGGTTAGGGGACTGCGGAGTTGATGCAGCAGGTTATCGAGCAATTCGTGTCGTTCCGCTTCCTGGCGCTGCTGTTCGCGCAGTTGCTCTCCCAACCAGCTTTGACGGCGGTCGAGCAAACAGGCGATCGCGATCGTGTGGGCAATGCGCTCGATCTGGCTGCGTTCCCCCTCGTTCCAGGCGCGGTCTTCGCGACTGGTGACCAGCAGCCCCATCACTACCCCATCGTGGATCAGGGGTAAGACCATTTGTCGATTTCGCACCAGTCCCTTTTCTTCGGGATCTGCATCAAATGGCAGGTTCTGTTCGTTCCAACTTTCTAGAGATTCCACCAGGGGCACGTTCACGGGCATCGTCGGGGTAGCAGAACGCAAGCCCCTCGCGTTCTGGAGGCTGGGGTTTTCCTCTGCCTCGGAGTTGTCTGCTTCTGCCGAGGAATCCTTGGGGTCCTCCGTACTGGTTTCCGGGCTGATGGGCAAGGCGAGATTGTCTTCCCAAACCACGGCTGTTTCCGGATAGGCGACCACCGGAATGAGCTTGGCTCCGTTTCCCTCTACCAGTTCTTCTGTTAAATACACTACGCTCAAGCTAGAGCCTAGCCCTTGGGTGAGTAAGGCAATCTGCGATTTACACAGTGCCACAAATTCTGAACTGGCAGGCACGAACATGCTGTTGATGGAATTCCTTTTCACGCAACTTCATTGGCCCTCGGCTCTCGCCGATGAACCGCATTCACCGATATGGCAGAGGCGGCTCTCACCGGGCATCGGCAGAGTCCGCTTGAGTACATGTTGGCAGAAATCTACCCTAGTTGTACACCTCCACAGGCCGATCGCCGTTTCTGTGACCTGGCTCGTTCAATTCTTCTGCTCCCAGTTATTTTATTTTTCCATCCCCGAGGCAATTCCCCTCCCCGATCGCCTCCGAATGCCTTCTAGAGTGGCTTCCAGGGGCGATCGCTTCCCCAAAAATTGACCGACTAATTATGTAGTTTTGTAAAGAAATTTTTATTTTTGTAAATACCTGGCACCCTTTCCCCCCCCTTCTGGTAGGATCGAAGGCGCAGCTCCATTGATAGACAAGGGATTGGAGCTTTTATATTGCCAGATTGTAAGGGGATTGATTTTTTTTATCAAGGGCGATATAATTACCTCGGCTTTTGTAACTATCACTACACCCGTCGGCTAAAATAGGAGGTAAGGATTTTGGCAAGGAGACGTAAGCGTAAGAGTCGTCGCCGCCAAGAAGGGCGAAGAATTCTCGAACAAGTGCCTCAATATAGTATCGAAAGTGGTGAATATAAACCAGTGACAGCGGCTCGTAATTTCATCAAAGCAGAAGGCATTGTCCCCCCCGCTTTGCTGTTAGTCAAGCGCAACGAGCATACCACCGATCGATATTTTTGGGCAGAGAAAGGGCTATTTGGCGCTCAATATGTGGAAGAGAACCATTTCTTATTCCCCAGTTTAAAGTTCATTGAGCCAGTAAACCCCTCTGCACAGAAGCAGCAACAGCAGCAACCACAGCCAACCCCGGCAGTGGCTCTGGAAAGTGCCACCCGAAGCGGTTGAAAGAAACCGGGTGAGATAATCGATCGCCTTCTGGAGTGGGAGCGCGGTGACGACCCCTAGGGTGTGCGATCGCGCGGTGACTCTGCATTTGGGTGGCGATCGCTTATCCACAATTTTCACAAATTTCGGGATTCCGTAAATACCGTATTCCGTGAATACCGCTATGCAAAAATTCCAAATAAACCGCACGCCAATCATCGGTTTTGGGGGATAACCTCCGCAAAGCCGCAGCGATGCGGTGGTGAAACTCTTTTGCAGACTCGACCCTCGGTGCAACCCCATCGCAACCACATCCCGTGGGGGCGAAACTCCCCCAGGTTCAGTGTGGGAGCATAGTCGTCCCGCAAGCGCGCTCGGGTTTCCGTGCTTCGATGACCCGATCGCGAATCGATTTGTCCGCAGTGGCAAGTTTACCACTAAAAGGGGAGCGATCGCACCCGGGTCGAATTTTAATCCGCAATTGCCCTGACAACGGGTACTCTCTTACCCTTGGCGGGCGGCGATCGGGAAGCTATGCCGAAAAAACATCGGTTGGCTGGGTACGATCGTGCTATAATATAAAGTTCGCCCCATTCAAGCGCCTCTCGTTTGAATGGGGCGAACTGATTCGCGATCGCCCCGACTCAGGCAGAAGGCAATCCCAGGTTTTGCTTGAGGACCGCCAGTTCGTCGCGATGACCCGTCACCGTAATTAAATTTTGCGACTCCTTCGATTCGCTTTGGGGATTGGCTTCTACTTTCAGCCGCACCTGCTCGGTTCGACCGGCATTTTTCCAGTAGAACACTCCCGCCAGGGGCGATAAAACAATCAACCCGAGAAACAAATTCCCCCCCTGGGGCAGCAGCATAGACAATACCAACCCAAGGCACAGCATCCCCACCGCCGCCAGTAGGGTCAAAAAAATCGCCAAAAACCAACTGGGACGCACGAATCCTTCAAAGGTGACTTGACGATCTGCCGCATCCACCGTCGCCACCCGGTACGATCGCCCATCGAAATAGGTTTGCAGTTCCTCCAAAATCGAATCTTCCGGAGAATCAGACACAAAGGTAAGTTGTTCCGTTCGGTCTTTCACCGACGCCCGAATAAAGAAAAACAACCCCACCGCCAGCAACAAGGTCAATAAAAAGGTCGAGGAGAGAATCGGCGTATTCATACTTAAAAGTTTTTAGCCTGACTTTACATAAGTTTACAAAAAAAAGCCACTTCTGGCGAGGACGCTTCCCCCACCATTGGCTATAAACTATTGTCAACTTGAAATATATCGGCCAACCTTACCGCCACGGTGTTTCCGAGGGCAAGGTTTTAATCGCCACCCCGGTTGGGGGAATCTCAGGCGGGCAAAGCGCCCGGGATATCCGGCGCGGTGGAGTGCCAATCCAACATCCCCCACCTCCGAGCGCTGCAGTCCGAACCAACCCCCGACCCTGACCCCGGGGCAGAGTGGTTGCTCCCTCAGCTTTCCTCAGTGGGAGGATTCACCGCATTAAATAACGCCGAGTAATCCGCATCGGACAAAGCGCGATCGATGGCCATACTGATAATTTCTCTGACCCCTTCCAGACCCGCCACTTCCAGTCCGATCGCCCGCGCTTCTGCCAGAAATAAATCCGTATCCTTGAGCAGGTGCTTAGTGGGAAAATTGGGATTGTCGAAGTTGCGATCGCTCATCCGCGACAACTTCTTATCAAACGTCGGCGCATAAAGCGCACTGTCGCGCAGAATTTCCATAAAAGTGTTAAACTAAGCAATTCCGTCACCAGAACTACTCGTCTTCAGAACCGGACTTGAGATTTTCACCTCATCCGGC